>DAOMPZ010000169.1:2123-4869 GCA_035445045.1 Crocinitomicaceae bacterium
AATACCTTGGTAAATAACCAACGAACCGCCCACAGATTCATATTTTATGCTGTCCCGAAATCCAACGGTTTCCCAAACAAAATCTTGGTATTCTTCCCATTCTTTGCTTGCAAAATATTGTGGCCCAGCATCAACTTTGACAAGTTTTCCTTTGGAATTTGGAACGTCAACAGTTACTGCATTTCCGCCCAAAACAGGTTCTTTTTCAAACAGCGTTATTTTTGCTTTGGGGTCGTATTCCTGCAAATGATACATTGCCGAAACACCTGCCATTCCGCCACCAATAACCGCAATTCGGGTTTGTGCAAACAGTAGAAAAGGCGAAAAAATTAAGACAATGAACAGTTTCACTTCCTCGCTATCGCTTTTTTCGCAGCTGTTACGATATTTGGTGTGTCAATGCCGTATTTTGCCATTAATTCCATCGGTGTTCCTGATTCGCCAAAGGTGTCGTTTACGGCAACAAATTCTTGCGGAACTAAATCGTTTGTTGTTAAAACTTGCGCCACGGATTCGCCCAAACCACCTGCAATCATGTGCTCTTCGGCTGTTACCACGCAACGTGTTTTCGCAACGGATTTTAAAATCGCATCAACGTCCAATGGTTTAATCGTGTGCATATTGATAATTTCTGCGGAAATTCCTTGTGCTTCCAATTCTTTTGCTGCCTCAATCGCTTTCCAAACCAAGTGTCCGCAAGCGATAATGGTTACGTCCGAACCTTCGACCAAAACGTCCGCTTTCCCGATTTGGAAATTAGCATTTTCAGCAGTGAAAATCGGCATCACAGGACGGCCAAAACGCAAGTAAACAGGACCTTGGTGGTCTGCAATAGCGATTGTTGCTTGTTTGGTTTGCTCGTAATCACATGGAACAATAACGGTCATGTTTGGCAACATTTTCATCATGCCGATGTCTTCCAAAACTTGGTGTGTTGGGCCGTCTTCGCCCAAGGTCAAACCTGCGTGTGAGGCACATACTTTCACATTTTTGTTGGAATACGCCACCGATTGACGAATTTGGTCATAAACACGGCTTGTCGAGAAATTGGCAAATGTTCCTGTAAATGGAATTTTTCCACCAATTGTCATTCCTGCCGCCAAACCAATCATGTTTGCTTCGGCAATGCCTACTTGAAAAAAGCGTTCGGGGTGATTTTTTTTGAATGCGTCCATTTTCAACGACCCGATTAAATCAGCGCAAAGTGCCACAACGTTTGGATTTTTTTCGCCTAAAATGCGCAAGCCTTCGCCAAAACCTGAACGTGTGTCTTTATTTCCGTAAATTTCAAATTCTTTCATGCTACAAAGTTATCAATATGGATTTATTAGATGTTATTTTAAAATCTTTTTGTTTGTAAAGTTCGGTTTTTCGTAGTTTTTCGTAGCGGTAAACCAAACGGTATTCGCCTGGCAATAGTTGTATTTGACCATCTTTTGCAGCGTTAATATTCACGACCCATTCCCAATTTCGTTGGTCGTTTAACACGAATAATTGTGCTACGGACGTATTGTTAAAACGATAACTCAAATAACCTGGTGCAGGAATGTCAACAATGGTTGTTTTGGACTGTTCGACCGAAATTATTTTGTTGATGCGAGGTAAGGAAAGCACTTCGACTTTATATTTTCCAATGATGTATTTATCGGTTGTTCCTGTGTTTTGAACGTTTAGCGTTTGGTTGTCCAAGGTTGCGATACGTGTCGGAATAAACAAACTTTTTGAACCGTTGGAACTCGTTATTTGTACCGAACCTTGTGGCGCATCAATTTTGATGATGTTGTGCATATTTTTGTAAATCGTCACATTTTTTTTGGAAACCATCGGAATGGTATGCACGTCGATATCGTATTTAATATTTGGATCTAATTTTAAGGTGTCGGGATTGCGTTTGTCGTTGAGTGTGTGGATAAACGAATATTTTAAATTTCTCGTTCCTGCCTCATACATAAACACAGAAACGTCGGTTTCGGTCGGTTTTTGATAAATGTCGTTGAGGTCGATTTCTACGGTACAATCGTTTATCGTCTTATGCAAGATGTTTGACAATGCCAACTGAAATTGATATTTGGTTTCTGCCTGCGAATACTCGCCGATACATTTGAATTTTTCCAAATAAGACAAATCCAAGCCAATTCCGATAACAAATGGTGTAACATTAATATTTTTATCTTTCAATTTTTTGGCAATCACACACGGGTCGCCATCACAAGCTTCTTCGCCGTCCGTGATTAAAATGATGATGTTTTTGGCTTTGTTGTCGGGAAAATCCGATGCGGCAGCCTCTAACGAGCGAGCAATGGGCGTTGTTCCTTTGGCTTGAATGCGGTAAATCGTTCCCCGAATGGCACTGTAATTATTTGCTCCAAATGGCACTTCTAATTTGGTGTCGTTACAATCTTGAAATGTTGGTGTCACAGGCGATTGATGCCCATAAACACGCAAAGCGATTTCCAAGTTGGGAATGTCTTTGATACTGTCCAAACTCTTGAGCAACAATTCTTTAGCTGCCGTTATCCGATATTGACCGTCCCACATAACGTTCATGCTGTTCGAGGCATCTAAGATAAATAAAATGCGTGTCTTTCCCTCTTGCGCTTGTGAAGAGAACCCCACCAAACACAGTAAAAAAAGATAGAGTATGTTTTTTAATTTCAGCATAATATTTTTCCTCCCCCTTACCCCCCTCCAAAGGGGGAAACTTAAAACCGTCTTCGGTCTTAACTCTACACTCTTAATTCTTAAC
>DAOMPZ010000170.1:0-2880 GCA_035445045.1 Crocinitomicaceae bacterium
GACGGAACAGAACGCAAATTTATCCACGACCATGATACGGTTATCATGCGTGGTTACTGCGAAAAAGACGGTGTACGCATTGGTTTCGGCGAAGTCGCAAATAAAGTTTTGCCAGCGGTAGATTGAAAAATCACTTAATTAGAAAATTATTCAAAATAAAAATCCGAGAAAAAACACTCGGATTTTTTGTTTTAAAAAAAAACTTAACACCTTAAAAATAGGCTTAATAAATCAAATTGTCATATCTTTACGGTTTAAATACTATCTTTCAAGAATATGAAAAATTTATTCTCTTTATTAATATTAGTTTTTTCTGTAAATACGTTTGCACAAGGAACAACGTGTGCAGGTGCTGACCCTTTTTGCTCAGGAACAACGTATGACTTTCCAAACAATACAGGAGTTGCGCAAATAAATGGACCTAATTATGGTTGTCTTTCTGATGCGAAAAATCCTGCGTGGTATTTTATGAAAATTGCCGAAACAGGCCCGATGAAACTAACGATTAAGCAAACAACACAGCCAAATGGTCAAGGCTCTGGACTTGATGTTGACTTTGCTATTTGGGGGCCTTTCACAACTGCTGATGGTGGTTGTACAAGCATTATGAACGGCACGTTAAAACCTATTCAATCAAGTTATTCCACATCTGCGACCGAAACAATTGGGTTAGGTGTTCAAGGAGGTAGCAATTCAATTTGTGCTACTTTTCCTCCCAATGGAGCAACAACTCCTCCTGCAGCTGTTCAGGGCGAATTTTACATGGTAATGGTTACAAATTATTCCAATCAAAATGGTTATATTACGCTTAATCAAACCAATTCATCAACTACAGGTGCAGGTGTAACAGACTGCTCGATTTTAAGTTGTGACGTAAATGGCATCACAGCGACACCAACGTGTAATAGCGACAATACCGTTACGGTTTCAGGAGCAGTTACGGTTGCCACAAACATTACAACAGGAACGTTAATTGTCTCTTCTTCATGTGGCGATACAGTGTTGTTTTATCCGCCTTTTCCTGCGACTGCAACGCCTTTAAATTTCTCGTTTAACGCAGGTGCATCAAACGGTCAACAATGTACCATTAAAGCGACGTTCTCTGATAATTTAACATGTGAAAAATCAACGACGATTACCAAACAACTTGTTCCTGCAATGCCTACTTTCTTCCCAACTCCTGCAACATGCTCAACAGAAGGAACAAATAAAGTGATAAATTACGATGCTTCTTTTACCTATACTGTAACGCCAAGTGGCCCAACTGTTGGTGCTGGAGGTGTTATTTCAGGAGCGACAGCTGGAACGACATATAGTGTAACTTCTAAAAAAGATGGTTGCGAATCACCTGTTGGGACGTTTACTAATGAACCAAAATCAGCGTTGCCAGATGGTCCTATAATCGACCCTCAATCTTTCTGTGATAGTGCAAAGGTTTCTAATTTAATGGGTACTGGTATTAACATAAAGTGGTATGCCGACCAAGCAAGCACAACACCGATGAATGGCAACGAACCTGTAACAACAGGAACATATTACGCAACGCAAACAATCAACGGTTGTGAAAGTCCAAAAGTTCCTGTAAACGTTATAATTCATCAACCACCAACAGTTGATGCAGGCGCAGACCGAACAATTTGTAAAGGGAGACAAACGAATTTAAAAGCAAGTGGTGCAAGTACATATATATGGACACCTGCAACTAACTTAAATACACCGAATGGCGCAAGTGCCATTGCATCGCCACAAACAACGACAACATATATTGTGAAAGGCACGGACGTAAATGGTTGTGTGGGTTACGATTCTGTAAAAGTAACTGTTGTCAACGCACCGACTGCGAATTTCTCATTTACACCCGACACAGGAGTACCACCGTTGGAAGTAACTTTCACAAATGCATCATCTGCAGCAACTTCATTCTTCTGGGATTTAGGAAATGGCAAAACAACAACTGAAGTTTCAAATATTACAACCACGTACGACACGCCAAATGAATATACCGTTATGCTTGTTGCAAGTAACGGTCATTGTAAAGATACTGCCACTGCAAAAGTTATTATTCTTAGATACCCAGACCCAACGATTTACATTCCAAATGTGTTTACGCCAAACGGCGACGGAGCAAACGATGTGTTTTTTGTGACAATCACAAACATCAAAGAAATGCGTATGGAAATCTTTAACCGTTGGGGTAGTGTAATGACAACTTTAAACACACCAACCGAAACATGGGACGGTGGACAAGCATCGGACGGTGTGTATTTTTACAAGTACAGAATGGTGGATTTTAATGATGAAGAACATACAGGCCAAGGATTTTTTCACTTGGTTGACCATAAATAATTGTACATGAATTTTAACATCAACAAAAAGACAGCTATCGTTTGTGGTAGCACGCAAGGAATTGGAAAATGCACCGCTATTGAATTGGCAAAAAACGGAGCAAACATCGTTTTAGTGGCACGTAACGAAGAAAAATTACGTCACGTGGCGAGCGAATTAGACACAACACAAGGGCAAAAACACCATTGGTTGGTGGCTGATTTTTCCAATCCAACGGAATTAGAGACAACTCTTCAAAAATACATCGCTGACGGTGGCGACGCGCACATTTTAGTAAATAATACAGGAGGACCGAAAGGCGGAAACATCATTGATGCGACAGTCGAGGAGTTTTATTCGGCGTTTACGCAACATTTGATTTGCAACCATATTTTGGTTCAACATTTATCGCCCTTGATGAAAAAAAACAATTACGGGCGTATCATCAATGTTATTTCAACTTCAGTTAAACAACCTCTGAATGGTCTTGGAGTTTCGAATACCATTCGCGGTGCTGTGGCGAATTGGAGTAAAACATTAGCGAACGAATTGGGG
>DAOMPZ010000170.1:2890-4858 GCA_035445045.1 Crocinitomicaceae bacterium
AGTCAACAATGTTCTTCCAGGAGCAACCAACACCGAACGTCTTAATTCGATTGCCTCCACCAAATCTGAAAAAACAGGTGATACTGTTGATACGATTTTCGCAGGAATGGCAAACGAAGTTCCAATGAAACGTATTGCACAACCTGAAGAAATCGCCAACGCAATCACATTTTTAGCCTCCGAAGCAGCAAGCTATATCAACGGAATTAACGTTCCTGTAGATGGTGGAAGAACGAAGAGTTTGTAGTTGGTAAAGAGGTTTTTTGTTAATTTATTTTCCGATTTTCGTTCAATTTCAAATCTATTTTATACATTAGTACTCTCTTTTAAAAACGACAAAGTATGCACATCGCAATAGCAGGAAATATTGGTTCAGGAAAAACAACGTTAACACAACTGTTGGCAAAACATTATGGTTGGGACACTCATTTTGAAGACGTCGAGCAAAATCCGTATTTGAATGACTTTTATGAAGATATGCAACGCTGGTCGTTTAATTTGCAGATTTACTATTTGAACAGTCGTTTTACACAAATTCAAGAGATTAAAAGTTCCGAAAAATCGGTTATTCAAGACCGCACTATTTACGAAGATGCGTTCATTTTTGCGCCCAATTTACATTCCATGGGTTTAATGACGACACGTGACTTTGAAAATTATTTTTCACTTTTCAACTTAATGGAATCGTTTATTTCTGCTCCTGATTTATTGATTTACTTGCGTGCAAGTGTTCCTGCACTCGTGCAACAAATTCAACAACGAGGACGAGAATACGAAGAATCTATCCGTTTGGATTATTTAAAACGTTTGAACGAGCGTTACGAAGCTTGGATTTCGACGTATGACAAAGGAAAATTATTAATTATTGACGTGGACAACAACCGTTTTCACGAAAATCAAGAAGATTTAGGAACAATCATCAATGCGATTGATGCCGAGATTAATGGACTTTTTTAAAAGTGAAGAGTTAAGAGTGTAGCGTTAAGACAGAACACGTATTAAAATCCGTGCAAAAAAAAATGAATCGTCTCGAAGGGACTTATTCATGTTAATCAGTCCCTTCGGGACGACCGATATCAATAGGCAGGGATTTTAATCCTTGCCGACTTTTTTAAAAGTGAAGAGTTAAGAGTGCAGCGTTAAGACAGAACACGTATTAAAATCCGTGCAAAAAAAAAATGAATCGTCTCGAAGGGACTTATTCATGTTAATCAGTCCCTTCGGGACGACCGATATCAATAGGCAGGGATTTTAATCCTTGCCGACTTCATAATTAACGAATCACCCACAATTTTTCATTCGTAACTCATAATTAAAAAATATCTGCGATAAAAGTCTTATATTTGCACCAAATTTGAAAAATGGCAGAAAACACATCTTTTTCAACAAGTAAAGCACCGAAACCTGTCGGGTTGTATCCACACGCTAAACGTGTCGGCAATCTTTTGTTTTTATCGGGCGTGGGGCCACGTGTTGCAGGCTCGGACGACAATGATTCGTCTGTTCCTGGATTGAAGTTGGACAAAAATGGAAATTTCCTTGAATTTGACTTTGAGGCACAATGTCGTAGTGTTTTTGACAACGTGAAAGCTATTTTGGAAGAATCAGGTTCGGATTGGAGTAAATTAGTCGATGTGACGGTGTTTTTGGTAAATATGAAACGTGATTTTCACACCTATAACCGCCTTTATGCTGAATATTTCAAAGATAACCAACCGTGCAGAACGACTGTTGAAATCAACTCCTTACCTACACCTATTGCCATTGAATTAAAATGTATAGCAACAATTGATTAACAAATTATGATTGGATTTATTATTAGATGTGCGCTCGCAGCACTTGCCTTGTTTTTTAACACCTACCTTTTTGTAACAGGCTCTTGGGGCTGGGGAATTTCGATGATTTTCGTTACGGCGATTATCATTTTGAGTTTCTTTAGAAACGAAAATATGATTTTAGCCTTGAATC
>DAOMPZ010000171.1:0-4807 GCA_035445045.1 Crocinitomicaceae bacterium
TATTCCGAAATACATTGAAAGTTTGGGCGTAAAAGTTGTACACAATTTACGTAAAGCATTGATGTGGTGCGATGTAGCCAATATGTTACGCATTCAATTGGAAAGACAAGACATCAAACTTTTCCCGTCTTTGCGAGAATATTCCATGCAGTACGGTTTGGACAAAGCCTTGTTGGATTCGTTGGATAAAGAAATTATTATCATGCACCCTGGACCAATTAACAGAGGTGTCGAAATTACGTCTGATGTTGCCGACTCCGACCACTCCATTATTTTGAACCAAGTTGAAAACGGTGTCGCTGTACGTATGGCTTGTATTTATTTGTTAGCTGGAAAAATTAAGGTGTGATACCGTACACCATAGCAGATTTCATAAAAATTGACGGAACACAAACGCATCAACGGAAATTTGGCGAAACACATTTTGTCCAACATCGGGAAACGGGCGAAAAAGGCGTTTTAAAACTGTTGAAAAAAGAAAATCTTTCAGAAAATTTACTATCACAACTCAAACGTGAGGCGCAATTATCCTTTTCCGAAAAAGGACTACCCGAAATTTTAGCCACATATGAAAACGACACCTATTTTTCATTTGTCAAACGGTATCAATCAGGTATTCCGTGGAAAGAATATTGCGACAAATTAAATGACAAAGATTTTTATGCGCATTTGCCTAAAGCTGTTGTTCAATTACTTTTGCTCTTGCACAGTGTTCACGAAAAAGGATTTATTCACGGCGATGTCAAACCGTCCAACATTTTAATTCAAGCCCTCTCGCCTACTGACTTTCAGTTGGAATTGATAGATTTCGGCATGAGTTTTCCGATTGGATTTCAAACAAACGAAAAATTACCGTTTTCTTTGGGGTTTTCCGCTCCCGAAATTTTATTAAACCACTTGGAATTAGCCAATGAAACAACCGATTTTTTCACTTTGGGAATTACCATTTACAACCTTTTTACAGGTAAAATTCCATTGGCACACCCCAATCCCGAATTGTTTATCAATTTGCAATTAACACACCCTATTCCTAAACATTCACACATTCCAAAAAGTATTTTCACACTCATTGAAAAAATGACTGTCAAACCAAATTTTGCACTTCCACCCAATCAAATATCCAAAGAAGAAATTAACGTTTTACTTTTAGAAAGCATTAATAATCGACTGAAATACAAAGATTTAATATCGAAATTTAAGGGTTTAAACTTAAAACGTAAATGGTTTGGGACTTTCTGATTTATTTGGGATTTTTAATACAGATATAAATTATCCAATTTAATATCGTATCTTTGCAAAAAATAATTGACAGGCATCTGTCTTTGCATTTTCTGTTATAGTTTAGGAATACACATCTTTTCTCTCTCGGTTTTTGTTTTTCAGTTGTTATTTGTTTTGAATGGTATAGAACGTCTATCTCATAAAATCAATGCTGTCGTAATAACTAAAAATGGATTTTAACCAATTAGAATTAATACAACCAATTCAAAAAGCCTTGACAGATACAGGCTACACCGTTGCAACGGAAATACAAAGCAAAGCAATACCACACATTCTGAATAGACAAGATATTTTGGGCTGTGCGCAAACAGGTACAGGAAAAACAGCCGCTTTTGCTATTCCTATTTTACAATTATTGCAAAATCAGCAGAAACATACGGCACTAAAAGTTTTAGTGTTGACACCAACACGAGAGTTAGCAATCCAAATAGAGGATAATTTTAAAGCGTATTCTAAATACTTAAACACCAAAACACTCGCTATCTTTGGCGGTGTAAAACAAGGAAGTCAAGTAGATGCGTTAAAAAGAGGTGTTGATGTTTTGATTGCCACACCAGGGCGTTTGTTGGATTTACTTCAACAAGGATTAGTCAGTTTATCCAAAGTTGAGTTTTTTGTTTTAGATGAAGCCGACCGAATGTTAGACATGGGATTTGTCAATGATGTAAAAAAACTGTTGACAAAAATTCCAACGAAAAGACAAACGTTACTTTTTTCGGCTACTATGCCCAAAGAAATTAAAAAATTTGCAAGCACAATCCTGAAAAATCCTGCCGAAGTATCTGTAACACCTGTATCTTCAACAGCTGAAACCGTTAAACAATCGGTGTATTTTGTCGAAAAGAAAGAAAAAGAAAGTTTGTTAATTAACGTATTAAAAGACAAGTCTGAAAATCGCACACTTGTTTTTACACGCACCAAACACGGCGCAGATAAATTGGTGCGTAAACTCGGAAAGGCAGGAATTTTCGCTGCAGCTATTCATGGCAATAAATCACAGAATGCACGACAAAAAGCGTTAGATGATTTTAAAAAATCTAAAATCAACGTTTTAATTGCAACAGATATTGCCGCACGTGGAATTGACATTGATGAGTTACCGCTTGTTATCAATTACGAATTACCCGAAGTTCCCGAAACGTATGTACACCGTATTGGGCGAACAGGAAGAGCAGGAAGAAATGGGGTTGCAATTTCATTTTGCGACCCTGTCGAACAGAAAGAACTGAATGGTATTCAGAAAGTTATAGGATTTAAAATTCCTGTTGGCAATTTATAAAAAATCAACTCTCATCGTTACGCTAAAAATTTAAAATGCTCATTTACTATTGTAAACTCCGCTTTTAAATTTTTACCAAGCCTCGATATTTGATTTTTATAAACTCCCAATCAAAGAAAAAGATAAAAACAATTAAATAATTTAAAACAGAATAAAAAAATGGCAGATACTTTTAATAAAAAATCCGTTCAGCAAAAAAAGTCAAAAAAGAAACAAGACAAACAATTACGCCGAGAAGACCGAAAAGCAAACAATGACAAAGGCAAAGGTCTTGATGATATGATAGCGTATTTAGATGAATATGGAAACATTACGGACACACCACCAGAAAATAAAAAACGTTCAAAAATCAACGTTGAAGACATTCAATTAGGTGCAGCGCCTGCCGTGAAAGAAAAAGAAATTACAGGCGTACTTCTGTCTTTCTTTTCCGATAAAGCGTACGGTTTTATTAAAGATGATATTACTGGCGACACTATTTTTGTGCATAGCAATAACTTTTTAGAACCTATCAAAGAACGAGATAAAGTAACCTTTGAAAGAGAAAAAACACCCAAAGGATTTGCTGCGATAAATGTTCGGAAAGTGGTGAAGACTGTTTAGTGTATTATCAAACTGATTTTAAGAAACGTAAAATATTTTGGCAACTCCGTCTATATGTTTAGCGGTATGCCCTTATTTTTTGTTCGATTTTAAGTTCAGTTCGTCAAGTAATAATTGATATATTTCAGTCCACTGTTTTTCGTGAAGTTTTGTTGTTTCGTCTATGAGTTGTTTGTATGTTTCGGACTGAAAATAAAGGTCAATAGCTTGTTGTTCGCTTAATTCAAAATCAACGATAAGTGATTGTGTTATGGTTTCATCAATAGTAAATTCATTCAAATCAACTTTACTCCACGATTTTTTAAGCATTACCAATGATTTTTCTGTGCAAAACGCAACTTGATGCGAAAGGGTATGTTTGAAACGTAACTCTTCAATAAAATCAACTTTTGAAATGCCACTTTCCAAGTACAAAGCAATTCTTGTTGCAATGGCATCATCAGCAACTGGACCTTCTACAATATCGTAATCGTGAACATTGTTTAGTGAGCTATTTTTACGATTGAAGATTACAAAATCGAGCCATTCTTCTGTATAATCTTCAAATCGCAATGTTTTGTAGTAATCAGTTGCAAAAGCACTTTCATAAAAGGTAAATTCAGTTACAACTCCGTTTGTTTTATTAAAATTCCCTTTTCGGATCGCCCAATATTCAGCTTGTTCACGCAAATTCGTCACATAAAAACCTCGTCCAAAATCACGTTGTAATTCGCCTTTGGATAAATCAATCGTTTCTATTTCGGTATAACTGCCGTGATATACTTTCATTTTGAAGTATCTATTTTTTTTATTAGTAAAATGGAACTTCGTTTCATTTTAAATATCCACCATTTTGAGAACAAACATCAAACATATCACGAACGGCATACAACGGATTGTCTGTGTGTAATGCCCACCAATTTTCAAACAAAAAATCAAGCCCACCATACGTTTTTAGGTATTGATACGCTTTTTGTTTATTCATTTTATAAGCACGAGCAAACTCGGGAATTATGAAAGCGAAAAACTTTACTTTATTCCTTTTTTCTTCATCTTGTATGATATCTAAACTTGTTCCCATACCATTTTTCTTTTTACAAAGATACTAAATTTTTAAATAAAAAAATGAGACGAACTAAATACTTACGTGGAGCTATTGTGCTCAGTTTTTTTTAATGTGTTTCAATGTGTTTTTGTCGAAGTTCTTCATCTATTTTTTTTATAAGCTCTTTTTCAAAAACATTAGTCAAGTATTTTAATCTTTTATTATCAATACCTCCATTTCCTTCACTCCCTCCTTTACCAAATTCATCATATGCATAACAAATGAAAATTTCAGAAGTATTTTTATTCCAATCTTCTTCATTGCCATAAAAACGAAAAGTGTATTTATTTTCCCCTTTGGTTGTCTTTATTTTTATAGTCGTATAACTCTTTACATAATCTTCATTGATTGTCGTGTCAAAATCCCCATTTTCCTTTACAGAAATGGTATAACTTTGTTCATCGATAATTTTGGTAATTTTTGAATTCTTATCTATGTCTGAGTTAATTGCGTTTTCTAAATCATATTTTGAAGTTGAATAACTATATCCTTTTAATGAACCGTGAGTTCCAGCTCCCATTATGCAACTTGTTAATATAGTAAGGGTTGAAAAAATAAAT
>DAOMPZ010000172.1:0-4777 GCA_035445045.1 Crocinitomicaceae bacterium
AACATGCGCCAAGCGATTGCCGAAGACGGTAAAAAAATAGACGTGATTACCGTTCTTGCTCCTGCTTGGACAACGGATTGGATGTCCGAAATTGGCAAAGAAAAACTCCGTGAATACGGTATCGCTCCACCTATGGACGAAACCGAAAGAGAAACTTTATTTGGAGCAGAAGTCGTTGTTCCATGCCCAAAATGCGGTTCGGAAGACACACGTTCAATCAGCCGTTTTGGAAGTACCTCATGCAAAGCACATTATCAATGCAATGCCTGCAAAGAACCGTTTGACTATTTTAAATGTCATAGATAGTTCTTCGCAACAAAACCTACCCAACCCTCACAATCGTCGCTTTGTCGATGTCTAAATAACGATTTGCTAATTGTTGTAATTCGTCGCTTGTGATGTTTTTTACACGGTCGATATAACGATTGTAAAAATCTAAATCTAAGTTGTGGAGGTGTACGTTTAGGAATAAATCCATAAGTGCATCGCTACCGTCTGCACCTTTGAGAAGTTGCCCCAAAAGGTAATTTCTCACTAATTGCAATTCATCTTCGCTTATTTTTTCGTCTTTTAAGCGTTGAATTTCGTGTTTAATCTGAACAAGTGCATCGGCTTGCGCCTCTTTCTTCACTTCGGTCGCAATAATCAAATGACCCGTTGCAAACGTTTCTAAAATTCCCGAGCCAATGCCGTACGTATAGCCTTTGTCTTCACGCAAATTTGACATCAAACGACTGCCAAAATAATCGCCTAAAATAGTTTGCAAAACAGACAATCCAACGTAATCATCCGCTGTTTTGTTAAACAAAGGAAAGCCAATCCGAATGGCAGTTTGAATGGCATCTTCCTTTTCTTCGTAAATATCTGTTGGCGTATTTTGAAGTTCGGTCAGAAAATTCATCGCTTGTTTGTTACTCCAAAGTGCAAAACGTTCGTGCCATTTTTGAATAAGCTTTTCATCAAGGCTTGCAACGCAAACAATTCGTTCTAAGCCGTTTAGATAGTACTTTTTATGAAAATCACGGATAATTTCTTGCGAAACATTATTGTATGTTTCAAGCCTTGTAATACGTCCGTAACGGTTGTCATTTGGGTAAAAATGCGTGTTAAAAATACGGCGAGCCAAAAAACTCATCTTTTGAGAATTGACCAAAAATTGTTGCTTTCTATCTTGTAACAAGTCTTCGATTTCTTGTTGTGGAAAAACGACATTCGCAAGCGCATCAAACAAAATTTCCAACACGCTATCCAAGTATTCACGCAAGCAATAAACCACCACCACAGCCGATTCTGTTGACTCTTGCAAATCCACGTAAGCACCTAAAAAGTTGAGTTCTTCGTGAATTTGTGTCGTCGTTTTGGTGTTCGTTCCTGATAGCAACAACGCATTTGTCAACGAGGAAACCAAAATATCGCCGTGAATTGTTCCTGCGTTAAAATGTAATTCAAAACGTACAGTTTCGTCCGCAACATCATTGAACCAAATTAATTCGCAAGGCAAACTATTTGAAACAAAAGGCTTTACGAATTTTATCGTTGAAATCGGAACTAAAGAAGGGGCTTGTAAGCGATTCATATTTTGGCTTTGATTTTTAAAGTGGAACAATTTGTAGGGTGTAAAATTTCGTTGGCAACACGGTGTAAATCGCCTGCCGAAATTTTGTCGTAAGCATTTAACTCTTTGTTTATCAATTCGATGTCGCCTAAAAGTTCGTAAAAACAAAGGTTCATCGCTTTGTTTAACAACGGTTTGTCTTGAAAGGCTTTTGCGGTTTTGATTTTGTTTTTCAAACGTGTCAATTCGTTTTCGTTGATAGGGTTTTTCTTCACTTCTGCAAGTTGTTCCCACAACACAGCGTCGAGTTGTTCAAACGTTACATTCGGAGCTAATTTGCCCGAAATAACAAACAATCCTGCATCAATTGAGCCTGTTTGTGAAGCACTTATCGAGGTAACGAGTTTTAATTCTTTTTTGATTTTCGTATAAAGTTTGGACGAGTTATCTGCGCCTAACCAATCGGATAAAATATCGGTTGTGTGGTAATCTTCCGAAAGACGGTCGCACATTTTAAACGCATAATAAAACGCATCGGACGGCACTTTTTGTTCGTCTATTTTTTCACGATATTCGGTTTGTTTCGGTTCTTGTGGCAAATTTCGCTTGATTTTTTCGCCAGCAGGAATGTCGCCATACCATTTTGTAACCAAATTTTTGATTTCGTCTAATTCAAAGTCGCCTGCAATACACAAAATCGCATTGGACGGACAGTAATATTTCTTAAAAAATGCTTTCACATCTTCCATGGTCGCTTGCTCAATGTGACTTATTTCCCGACCGATTGTCGCCCAACGATACGGGTGTTCGGTGTATGCCAATTCACGCAACAACAGCCAAGTATTGCCATACGGTTGGTTCAAATAACGCTGTTTAAACTCCTCAATCACAACACTGCGTTGCACTTCCAAACTTTTCGGCGTAAAAGCCAAAGACAACATTCTGTCGGACTCCAACCACAATGCCGTTTCGATATTTTGTTTGGGAACAACATCGTAATAATTCGTTATGTCGTTGGAAGTGAATGCGTTATTTTCGCCACCTGCTAACTGCAAAGGCGTGTCAAATTCGGGAATATTGACCGAACCACCAAACATCAAGTGTTCAAAAAGGTGTGCAAATCCTGTTTTTTCAAACGTTTCGTCACGTGCGCCAACGTTATAAAGTGTGTTCACAACCGCCATTGGTGTTGTTTTATCTTGATGAAAAATGACTGTTAAGCCGTTTTCTAATTGGAATTTTGTGTATTTAATCATTTAGACGTTATGATATTAGGACTTTAAGACGTTGTGATTAATCCATGACAAATCGAAAGGGAAGAACGTAATAGGATTTAACTGTTTTTCCTGCTTTTTTGGCCGGTGTCCAATTGGGCATTGTTTTGACTACTCGAATTGCTTCTTCATCACATTCGGGGCAAGTTTCCATTGGGCGTATAATTTTAACATCTGAAATTGAACCGTCAATATCAATAGTAAATTTTACAACGCTTTTACCGCTTAATTTGTTTTTCTTAGCAACTTCGGGATATTTGATGTTTGTGGATATAAATTTAAACATTTCCGCTCGACCGCCAGGGAATTCTGCTATTGCATCGACAACCGTCTCAACGTGTTCGTCCAACGGATATTCGTAACGTGTTGTATCTGCTTGTGCAAAAGTGGCACAGGAAACAAAAAGGCTTAAAATGGCGTAGATTAAATTTTTCATAGATTATTTCTATTCTGCAATAGTACGAAATTTCCATGAAAAGGAAAAAGAGTTACAGCAAAATTCCGAAAACTTTTTGTTTTTCTGAAGTTTTCGGAATTTGAACACAATGAAATTCCGAAAACTTTGTATATTTGCATAGTTTTCGGAATTTTAAAAGCGTATGATACAACGACAAACATATATAGAGCAGTTAAGAACTTTGAAAGATGTGCAGTTAATCAAAGTAGTAACAGGTATTAGAAGATGTGGAAAATCAACCTTGTTTGAATTGTTTCGGGACGAGTTACTTCGTTCGGGAATTTCTGAAAAGCGCATACAACATTTTAATTTGGAAGACCCAAGGCATTCAGGATTGTCAAATTGGAAGAATTTTTATGATTACATCAAAACGAGATTAGTTGAAAATCAGATGAATTATATCTTCTTAGATGAAATTCAAATGTTGACTGGTTTTGAACGCTTATTAGACGGACTTCATTTGCTAAAAAACACCGATGTTTATGTAACAGGCTCGAATGCGTATTTACTTTCAAGCGAATTGGCTACTATTCTAACAGGGCGAGCAATTACGATTAATATGTATCCTTTTTCGTTTGTGGAATATGTTGCATATATGGAAATTGCTCAGCCGAATGAGGCTGATTTGATTGACTATATCCAAACAGGAGGATTGCCACAAGCCTTGGAATTGAAAAAGTTAGATTTTAATTTGTATGCGATGTATTTAAAGGATTTATTCACAACCATTGTGGAAAAAGACATCAAAACAAGACACTCTATATACAATAAAAAATCATTAGATGATGTTACTCGTTTTTTGGCAGACAGCGTTGGCAGTTCCGTTTCGGCAAACAGCATTTCAAAAGCGTTAAAAAGCAATCATAATGCCATTGACGACAAAACGGTAAGTCGTTATATCGCTGTATTAAACGATAGTTTTATGTTTTATCCTGTACAACGTTTTGATGTGAAGGGAAAAAATATTTTGCGAACCAACGGAAAACAGTATATCGCAGATACAGGCTTTCGCAATGTGTTACTCGGGCGTTCTGGAATGGCAGATTTAGGACATTTATTAGAAAATGTAGTTTATTTGGAATTATTACGCCGAGGAAACACGGTTTGGATTGGGAAGAATAACGAACACGAAATAGATTTTGTTTGCAAAGACCAAAAAGGCTATGTACACTATTATCAAGTTGTGTTAAGTATGCGAAATGAAGATACCAAAGCGAGAGAATTACGTGCTTTTAATGCTATCAAAGACCACAACCCAAAAGTTATTATTTCACTCGACCCCGAAGAACCTGTTTATGACGGTATTATGTGTCGCAATGCGTTAAAATGGCTTTTGGGTTGTTAATGAGTGATATAACAAAACCTACCCCTCCACAATCCCAATTTCTTCCTCCGTCAAATCGTATAGTACATAGACCATTTTTTTTAGAAATCTTTTGCGTAATTCGTTTCTTTTTTATTAACTTAGGGAAACCTTTTACAAATTAAACA
>DAOMPZ010000173.1:0-4696 GCA_035445045.1 Crocinitomicaceae bacterium
AATTTCTTGGGTTAAGTCATTACGCTAAAAAAGTGTTGAAAATCTGTTTGGTGTTCTCGCTAACCTACAACGCCATCGGACTTTCGTTTGCCACAATGGGCTTGCTAACGCCTTTAGTTGCAGCGATTTTAATGCCGTTAAGCTCCATTACCGTCGTTGGATTAAGTACGCTTTTGGTGTTTTTGAGGAATGCTTAAATCTACCTAAACAATGGTATTCGCTCATTCTATCTCCAATTTATCAACCTCTTTCATCAATCTATCCGTTTCTGAAAGTGCAACAATGATTTTTTGATAATGTAGAATATCCTCAAAATCCAAAGTTCGGTCTTTGCGGTCTTTGAGCCATTTTTGGGCAGGTTGATAACCGCCAATGTAGAAATTCCAAGCGGTTTCGGGAACGTTAGCAAAATATTGAGTTTCGTTTATATAAACATTCCCGCTTTTGTAAATAGGTTTTCCCACTACATTATTTCCGTCTTCGGGATATTGCGTAATGTAATTTTCAACAACTGAGCTTTCCAATAAATGAATTTCACGGATTTCGCTACCTAATTTTACCAATTTCCAAAATGTTTCTTGGTCTTTTGGATAAGGCACTCTCGGAAAATCTATTTTTAGAAATTCTTTGTATTTTTCTCTATAAGTTGGCGAATGTAAAACGGCATAGATGTAATCTAAGATGTCTAAAGGAGAAAAGACCACCCCGTCCTGCGGACACCCCTCCAACAGAGGGGAATTTGTAGCGCGGGGTTTTTCGGGAACAAATTGTAAGCTCAAACTTTTTTCAAATTGCGCCACAATTTCCATATTGAGGTTAGGAACTCTTTCGGTTGTTTGCTCGATTGTGGCTTGTCCTGAAGTTTCGGGATAAAGATAAAGTGGGAATTGTGAAGGAATACCTTTGTAGCTGAAATGAAAACGATTATCAATCATATTTTTTGACACCTGTACATTTGAAAAATAACCCTCTGTCGATTGACGACCTAATACCAATCCAACGTTTTCACCATTCAAAAAATGTTTCATTGTCTCATTTCTCCAACGCCATAATAAATTATTATCAAAAATGGTAAACTTGTCGTCAAACGGTCTGTATGCAATTTTCACAGGATTTAATTTGATTTTTTCAACTTTTAACTTGTTGTCTGTTATCCATTTTGCATAGTTTTTTCCCAAATCATATTTGCTTTTCAATTCTTCTTCTGAATAATTCTTTTTCAAAAAATCTTCAATTCTACTTATCAAAATATCTTTATTTTCATCAAATACAAAAGAATCGCCCATTGATACAATTCCTGTTTTGTTATTTGGAAAAAGCTCATCTATTCTAATTCCTTTCTCGTAATTTTCTCTTTCACTTTCATCTTTTGGAACAAAAAAGTAAAACGGTTCAGTCGGAGTTAACTCCGTCCATGCAACAGAACGTATCGAATTTTCTTTGAGAAAATCATATTTTACTTCACGTTTGCCGTAGAGGTCAAAGTGGAATATTTGGGCTTGTTTTTTAGTCATTGTTTTCAAGTTGTTGTTTAGAAATTGTTATTGCTTGTTGTATTTTTTGTTGCAACAGTTTTTTATCAGGCAGTTCTGTTAGATATTGTGCCACTTTTATTCCTGCTTTATCCAATTGTAATAGCTCTATCTGTTGGCTACTACCTTCAGCGCAAAGTATCAATCCTATTGGTTTTTTTTCTCCTTGTTGCATTTCGTTTTTTTCTAACCAACGCAGGTAAAGTTCCATTTGTGCTTTGTATGCAGGTTTGAATTTACCTAATTTAAGTTCTACCGCAATCAAGCGTTTTAATTTACGATGAAAAAACAAAAGGTCTAATTTAAAATCTTCATTATCTATCACCATACGTTTTTGGCGTTCTACAAAGGTAAATCCCATACCTAATTCCAAAATAAACAGTTCTAATTCGTGTAATATGGCATTTTCCAAATCCTTTTCGCTATAGGTATCTTTCAACCCTAAAAAGTTTAAGAAATAAGGGTCTTTAAACACCAAATCGGGCGAAAGTTTATCTTGTTCACGCAGTTGAGCGATTTCTTTTTGTATCAGTTTTTTTGGTTTTTTGCTAATAGCGGTACGTTCGTACAACATTCCGTCTATTTTGTTTCTTAAAGTACGTGTTGTCCATCTTTCCGCTATGCACATTTCTATATAAAACTCACGTTGTGTACTATCTTTTAAGTACATAATTGTTTTAAGATGTGTCCACCCCAAATGTCTCCGCACTGCGGAGAGAATTTGTTCTTCGGTAAAAGTCTCTGCACTGCGGAGAGAATGTCGTAACGTATTTTCTCCCCAACCTTTACCATATTGTTGGGTTAAGTTTTGAGCCAAAGTGGCGACCACTTGCTTTCCATATTCTGCACGTTTACTGTTTAGCACTTCGCTATTAAGTCGATTTCCTATTTTCCAGTAAAGTAATACTAATGTTGTATTGGCGGTTATGGCTACAAAATTTCGACTTTCGTCAATGAGCGTACGAATGTCATTCAATAGTTTATTTTCTGTATTTTTTAGTGTACTCATTCTTCATCAAAATTTATTAGTTCACTCATTTTAATTTCATTATTTCTAATTTGCCCCCAAGTTGGGGGTAAATTATATATTATTGATAATCAGTTACTTTTCTTTTTTCTTCACGAAAATATTAATACTCACACCTTGCATAATGTCAAACACATTTTGGTCGGCACTTCCATCGGGTGCGATTTCTTTCTTTTTGCTGTTTCCGTGTAAATCTATCGTATAAATTTTGTCAAAGGTTTTCATCAAATGCCAACGCATCCCCCGAAAAGTGGGATTATCCAAAAAACCGTGTGGATTGATGAAAGCTAAAATTCCTTCGCCGTTTTTTTCTATTAAATGCGAACTAAATCTGATGAATTTTACATAGTCGTCATTCAGCCAATGCTTTCTCTCGTTAAAATGTACGCCGTCCACGTATTTGTAATCCTCAATGAGTTTACTAATCCATTCACCATTGTTAGATGAAATTCCACTATACGGAGGATTTCCAATCACGCACATGACAGGTGTATCTTGTTTGATGTGGTTGGCTTCATTGGCTTCGCTACTCAACCAATTGGCAAATAAAGTGCCTGTATCGGGGTGGCTTTCTTCTAAACTATTGGTTAGGTAAACACGTAAACGCTGATCTTTGGTTGGTTTGTAACCTGTTTCGGTTAGTAGTAAATCTAACTGTAAATGTGCCATAGCATAACTCGCCATTAAAAGTTCAAAACCATTCAGGCGAGGCAATAAATGTTGTTCTACATAATTGCTCCATATTCCTTGTTGCCCTTGGAATTTTTTATGTACGTTTTTTACTACTTCGGCAAGGAATGTTCCTGTTCCTGTGGCTGGGTCAAGAATCTGTACACGGTGAACTTCTTGCTCTACTTTTTTGCCTTGAACATCTACTTTTATCTTGGTTTTACTGGTATCGGCTAAGCCTTGCGGTAAATCAAATTCGGTTTTTAGAATTTCGTCAACGGCACGCACAATAAAATTTACAACGGGTTGTGGAGTGTACCAAACGCCACGAGCTTTTCGCAATTTTGGGTCGTATTCGCTTAGGAAAGTTTCGTAAAAATGGATAATTGGGTCTTCCATTTTGGTTGCCTTTCCATAGTCTTTTAAAATTTCTTCTACGTTACACGCCAAAAAAATCTGCACCAAATCATCAACCACCCATTTGATACGGTCGTCCAAGTCGTAACCTGCAATATATTGAAATAATTTGCGCAAAAATGGATTGGATTTAGGGATTAATTCTGCCGCCTCTTGTCTGCTAAACGTTGGCAAAGTCGGGTCGTGATAACGTGCCGCAAACATTCCGTAAGCAATCGTTTGTGCATAAACATCGGCAAAACCTTTGGGCGTTATATCGTGAATTAAAATATCCTTAAATGCCGTCATTTGGTCTTTGAGCGAACTATTTTCTTGGTCATCTTCATCGCTCGTTAAAGCCTTTTCGATAACGTCCGAAAGTAATCGAGCTTTACCTGCCATCATTTCCGCTAACTTTTTCGGACTTTTAATCGTTTGTCCAATATGCGTAGTAAAATCCTTGATGAGGTTTTCAAAAGTTGAAAAATTTTCGAGAAGTGGTTTTATACCACCACCCGAAATCTCTCCAATAGCTATTTTGGTTACAAATTCGCCATCTCTATACAAATGAAAATCAAGATAATCCGTAAAAATTAAGTTGTCTAACGATGCTTTATAGCGGTCAAATTGTTCTTTGTTGCCTGTTTTCTTTGTGCCTTCAAGGTCTTTGTCGCCAATATCTTTTGCCTCAATAAATCCAACAGGAATATCTTTGTGTGTCAAAATATAATCGGGCGCACCGCATTTTTGGCGTTTAGGTTCGTTGGTCGCTTGAATATCGGGAACTAAACTTTCTAAAAGTTGTTGTAAATCTCCCCGAAACGTGTGTTCGGTTGCATTTCCAAGTTTGTAGCGTTGGTTGATATTGTCAATATAGTGTTGTGTCGTCATCTCGTTTATCTCAAATTATTTCCAAATTTATAAAAAAAATGACGATTTCCAAGAAGTAGTAATTCGTCTTTCCGTCATAAAATCCTATTGTCGTAATGTCCTAACGTCCAAATTCGTATTTTTGCCCCATGGAAGAAGAGCGGTTAGACAAACTTATTTTACAGCGTGGATTGGTTTCGAC
>DAOMPZ010000174.1:0-4685 GCA_035445045.1 Crocinitomicaceae bacterium
CATTGCGGGAAAACTTAAATTTAATTACCCACAGTATTCAATATAGAGCCAAAATAAAGTTATGTAGCAAAGTATTCGTTTCATTTAGAGGTTAAAAGTAGAAATAAAATGGGTGAAAGTATCAAATTTTCAGTCTCTGTTTTCAAAAATATCTATTTTATGTGTATCTTGGCACTCTAAAAATAAAATAAGTGAATTTTTTTGAATTAGTATTTCGATTAGGTATCATCATCGCTGTATTTAGTTTCATTTGGGGTGTTGTGCGTTTAGTATTGCGCTTACTTCGTGGTGGTTCGGTGCAAAGTGTTATTGAGGAGTATTTCCTAAAATCAACCAAGTATATTTTTCTTGCCAATGTGGTTGTTTTAACCGATATTGAAAAAACATCAAACGAATTGATGATGAGCGAGTTAATTATGACAGGATTGATTTTGTTTATGTATTTTGTGAGTAAATTTCAGAAAAGTCAAGAGCAGTCGCAGTTTGCATTAGCATTTCCGAAAGAGATGAACCCTTTTTCAACGACCTATAATCAGACGGGCGAAATCATTGCGATAGCACTTGGAATTGGCTCGTTTGCTTTCTTTACACTTAATCCGCAGTATGCTTCTTATGGTTTAAGTTTGTGGTTTTACAATGGTGTAGTCAGCCTTGAAAATACGTTTATCATCGGGTTTATTTTTAAAGTTATCGGGTTTTTCTTTTTGGTGTCCATCGTTCAAAAAATTATCAACAGCTTTTTCGTACTTATATCAGGCAGGCCTTTGTTTAACGTCAGCACGAGTTTTCGCCATAGAAGACAAAACGACGACGATGACAAAAACGATAAGTTTGATGATTATGAAGAATTGAAATAACAATGTTTAACCGCAAAGAACCGCAAAGGAGGCGCAGAGGTCACAGAGAAATCAGAGTAAAAATAAGTGAAACATCAAACTGTCGAAATCTGTCTTAAAGTCCTAATGTCGTAAAATCATAATGTCCTAATATCATAAAGTCCAAAACATGAAAATCCTTTCTTTTAACGTAAACGGCATTCGTGCTATTGCTCAACGTGATTTTGCGCAGGACATGAAAAAACTAAATGTCGATGTTATTTGTTTGCAAGAAACAAAAGCGACACCTGAACAAGTACGCGAAACCTTACTGTTTGACTTATCGGAATATGAAATTTATGCCAATTCAGCGGAACGCAAAGGCTATTCGGGAACGGCAATTTTGACCAAAATAAAACCACTTTCGGTAAGCTACGACATGGGAATTGCTGAACACGACAAAGAAGGACGTGTGATTACAATGGAATTTGAAAACTACTATTTGGTTACGGTTTACACACCTAATTCGGGAAGTGATTTGTTGCGTTTAGACTATCGTCAAGCGTGGGATAGGGCGTTTTTGGCGTATTTGAAAAAGTTGGAACAAAACAAACCTGTTATTGTTTGTGGCGATTTGAATGTGGCGCATCAAGCGATTGATTTGGCACGCCCGAAAGAAAATTACAACAAAGCCGCAGGTTATATGCAGGAAGAAATTGACGGCTTGAATGCGTATATTGCTAATGGTTTTATTGACACCTATCGACTAATGCACGGCGACAACGTTAAATATTCATGGTTTTCGTATCGAGCAGGTGCACGTGAGCGAAACGTAGGCTGGAGAATTGATTATTTTTTGATTTCCGAAAGTTTAAAAAACAACGTTGTCGATGCTGAAATTCGCAATGATATTTTTGGCTCAGACCATTGTCCTGTTTATTTGGAAGTTAAGACCACGAAGTAGCACCGCAGGTAGTTAGGAGTACAGAGTTAAGATTATACCGAGTAAGTTCCACTGGGACGACCGATTTCAATAGGCAGGAATTTTCTTCAAAAGCAGTGCTTTTTCTCTTTTTGACGGACAAAAAGTAAAAGAAAATTAAAAAATAATGAGTTAAACCTGATTTTCTTCATCTGAAAAACACTGTAATCTACAGAGAAACCGTATTTTTGCGCCCACATTTAGAAATCTACAAATGAAAGTATTAAAATTTGGCGGTACGTCTGTTGGAAGTGCATCAAAAATCAAAGAACTAATTAACATTGTTGACCGAACGAAAACGCAAATAGTTGTGTTATCTGCCGTTTCGGGAACGACTAATGCCTTGGTTGAAATTGCAAGAGATTTTTCCGAAAATAAGACCGAAGACGGTTTGGGAAAATTGCAAAATTTGCGCAAACAATACGCTGAAATTATTGATGAATTACACTCAAACGCTGATTTTAAGCAAAAATCTACAGCATTAATCGACAGTCATTTTTCGTTAATCGAGGGTTTTTCCAATGATTTGGTAACGCTTGTCGAGGAGAAAATAATTTTGGCGCAAGGTGAGTTGATGTCAACAGGGTTGTTTTTCAATTACTTACAGGAAATCAACGTTACTTCCAAATTGCTTTCTGCTTTGGATTTCATGAAAATTAACGAAGATAACGAACCCATTGTTGAGTTTATTACTGAAAAACTCACGCCACAATTAGATGTACAAACCGACCCTGTGATTTACATAACGCAAGGATTTATCTGCAAAAATTCATTTGGCGACATCGATAATTTGCGTCGTGGTGGCTCGGATTATTCGGCATCGTTGATTGGAGCAGCCATTCAAGCGGAAGAAATTCAGATTTGGACGGACATTGACGGAATGCACAACAACGACCCTCGTGAGGTTTCAGGAACAACACCGATAGCCCAATTGTCGTTTCAAGAGGCAGCCGAATTAGCGTATTTCGGGGCAAAAATTCTACACCCACAAAGTATTTTGCCTGCTCAAAAATACAATATTCCTGTGCGTTTGCTGAACACGATGCAACCGTCTGCGAAAGGAACACTCATTTCTGAAACAACCGACGATAATGTAACGATTCGGGCGATAGCGGCGAAAGACGATATTACGGCAATTCATATTCAATCCAGTCGTATGTTGATGGCGTACGGTTTTTTACGCCGTGTGTTTGAAGTTTTTGAACGCTACAAAACGCCTATTGACATGATTACAACTTCGGAAGTGGCGGTTTCGATTACCATTGACAACACGACTTATTTACAGGAAATTATCCGTGATTTAAAAGATTTTGGAAGTATTGAAATTGACGAAAATCAAACGATTGTGTGTGTTGTTGGGAATTTCAATCGCAATTCGCACGGCTATGCAGCACGTATTTTAGATGCGGTCAAACATTTGCCTGTACAGATGATTTCCTACGGAGGTTCGGATTACAACGTTTCGTTTTTACTTGATGCAGAACACAAAAAAGAGGCATTGAGGTCACTTCATGCTAGATTGTTTTAAGATGAGAATTAAAGATTTACAGTTGCCCGAAGCGTTTCAAACGCCTTGTTATTACTACGATTTGGCGTTTTTAGATGAAACTTTAAAGACCGTCGTTCAAAACAGTCAATACAATGGTTTTCATGTGCATTATGCGTTGAAAGCAAATTGCAATGACAAGGTATTGCAACGAATTGTTGCACAAGGTTTGGGCGCAGATTGTGTTAGCGGAAATGAAGTTAAAAAAGCAATTGAAACAGGATTTTTGCCGTCCAAAATTACCTTTGCAGGTGTCGGAAAAAGTGATGAGGAAATTCGCTATGCGCTGTCGCAAAATATTTTTGCATTTAATGTTGAGTCTTTGGAAGAATTGCAAGTTATTGATGAATTGGCAAGCGAAATGAACACCGTGGCGAATGTTGCGGTGCGTATCAATCCGAATATTGATGCCAAAACTCATCATTACATTACGACAGGTTTAGACGAAAATAAGTTTGGAATTAGCTCATACGATATGCCCGATGTTTTGACGATTTTAAAGCGTTCTTCGCATTTGAATTTTATCGGTATTCACTTTCATGTTGGTTCACAAATTTTAGATTTGAATGTTTTTAAAAGTCTTTGCGTACGTGTGAACGAGTGGAAATCTTGGTTTGAAGAGCGTGGATTTTACTCCAAAATTATCAATGTCGGTGGCGGATTGGGAATTAATTACCACCAACCCGACGGCGATATTTCGGATTTTGAAACGTATTTTAAAATTTTCAACGATTTTATCGAGCGCAGAGCAGGGCAGGAGGTTCACTTTGAATTGGGTAGAGCGATTGTTGGGCAATGTGCGGCGTTGATTACCAAAGTTTTATACGTCAAAAAGGGAATTAAGAAAAATTTTGCTGTGGTCGATGCTGGAATGACTGAATTGATGCGACCTGCGTTGTATCAAGCGTATCATAAAATTGAAAAATTAAACGATAATTCAACCATTCATGTTCCGTATGATGTTGTTGGGCCAATTTGCGAAAGCTCGGACGTTTTCGGAAAAGAAGTCGAATTGCCAATTTTGCGCAGAAACGATTATCTAATCATTCGTAGTGCAGGTGCTTATGGCGAAATTATGGCATCAAACTATAATTTACGAGAATTGAAATTTATGTATTATCGAGAGTGATAGAAAGCTCACATTACCCTGATAATCAGCACTTATTTTCTTTGCGACTTAGCGCCTTAGTGGCTCAAAATCTGTGCATCTGTAGCGATAAATCACTTCTTAAAAATAAAATAAACCGCCAACACTAAAAACGCAAATCCAATCAAGTGGTTTAGGCGCAACGTTTCGTTTTTGAAAAAGACAATGGCAAACACCGTAAAAACTGTAATAGAT
>DAOMPZ010000175.1:0-4658 GCA_035445045.1 Crocinitomicaceae bacterium
AGGTTAGTAACACGCAATTAGCATCGAGTATTGTCGGTATTGGAATTAATGTCAATCAAGTATTTTCCGAAGACGTTTCATTGACAGCAACAAGCATGACAAAATTGCAGGATAAAACGTTTAATTTGGAAACATTGATTTATGAATTAGCCGAATGTGTCGAAAAACGCTATTTGCAGTTTCAACAAAATAAATACGATTTATTGTTAGCTGATTTTTTAGCCTCGATGTGGAAAAAAGACGAATGGGTCGATGCTGAAATCGAAGGAAAAAATCACTCCGTTAAAATTGAGGGCGTAAACGAAAATGGATATTTACTATTGAACGTTGAGGGAAGTTTAAAGACTTTTGATATTAAGGAAGTGAAGTTTGTTTATTAGACAGAAGACGAAAGACAAAAGACAGAAGACAACAGAAAGGACATTACGACGGTCATAACATCATAATGTCCTATCATCATACTGTCAATTAAATCATTTTCTTCGGGTCAACCCACTCATCGTATTGCTCGGAAGTTACGTGACCTAAATGCAACGCAGCTTCTTTGAGTGTTGTTCCGTTTTTATGCGCATAGTTCGCTATTTCAGCAGATTTGTAATAACCAATGTGCGTATTTAAAGCTGTCACCAACATCAATGAATTATTCAAATGTCTGTTGATAATTTCTTTATTTGCTTTAATTCCAACAACGCAATGTTCTGTAAACGAAACACACGCATCACCGATTAAACGTGCCGATTGCAAAACGTTCGCTGCCATTAATGGTTTAAATACATTCAATTCAAAATGACCATTTGAACCACCAATTCCAACTGCAACATCATTCCCCATAACTTGCGCCGCAACCATTGTCAACGCTTCGGGTTGTGTTGGGTTTACTTTTCCTGGCATGATAGACGAACCTGGCTCATTATCTGGAATGATGATTTCGCCAATTCCACTTCTCGGTCCTGAAGACAACATACGAATGTCGTTACCGATTTTCATCAAAGAAACAGCAACTCTACGTAATGCACCTGATAATTCTACCATTGCATCGTGTGCTGCCAACGCCTCAAATTTATTTTTAGCCGTCACAAAAGGGAAACCTGTCAATTCTGCAATTTTTTTCGCTACCAATTCAGAATAACCTTTTGGCGTATTCAATCCTGTACCAACTGCTGTTCCGCCCAAAGCCAACTCACTCACGGCAACCAATGCGTTTTCGATCGCACGAATACCGTCTTCCACTTGTACGACATAACCGCTAAATTCTTGACCCAAACTCAAAGGTGTTGCGTCCATAAAGTGTGTACGCCCTGTTTTGATAACATCTTTAAATTCAACCGCTTTTGCATTTAAGGCATCGTGTAATTTGCGTAATCCTGGTAACGTTATCGTAGCGATTGACGTATAAGCTGCAATGTGCATCGCTGTTGGAAACGTATCGTTTGACGACTGTGATTTGTTAACATCATCGTTTGCACCTAATACTTTACTTGTATCGGTCAATTTTCCGCCCGAAAGTACGTGCGCTCTGTTGGCAATAACTTCGTTTAAATTCATGTTCGACTGCGTTCCCGAACCTGTTTGCCAAATTACCAACGGAAATTGGTCATCTAATTTATGTGCTAAAATTTCGTCACAAACCGTTGCAATTAGTTTTGCTTTTTCGCTGTCCAAAACACCCAATTCATTATTGGTCAATGCTGCTGCTTTTTTCAAGTATGCAAAAGCGTGCACAATTTCTTGTGGCATCGATGCTTCTGGGCCAATTTTAAAATTGTTTCGTGAACGCTCTGTTTGCGCTCCCCAATACTTGTCGGCAGGAACTTTTACCTCGCCCATGGTGTCTTTTTCTATTCTATATTCCATTTTTATTTGTTTTTCTGATTTTTTTTATACCTTTACCACGTTTTACAGTTAAAGAATTTGAGTTATGAGTATTAATGGTTTAGGAGTCGCACTATTTTTGATATTTGGTGGATTAGCATTTTGGGTATTGTTTTTCTTATTAGGGTTTGTTTTACCCGCTTGGATTACACTAGGTGTATTTGATAAACTTAGACCTAAAAGAGTTTTTGAAGAACCAAGTACGAAAAGCGAATAATTCATTAACGAGTTTTTTCATTTTATTTTGGGACTGTTGGTTTTTCCAACAGTCTTTTTTATTTTTGCGTTGCTAAATTAGCAATTTTAAATTGATTTTGTTCACTAAATTCTATTCTGATGAAAAAAGTTTTCTTTATTATTTCCGCTCTATTTTCTGTGACTTCTTTAACAGCACAAGAAACGCACGCTTGTCACTCGGACGAAATGCACTATCAATTGGTGCAAGACAAACCAAATTTGTTGCCTGTATTTGAGCAAAAACGCCAAGTTTTGGAAGCGTTTACCAAAAATTTCAAGCCGTTTCAAGCCAAATCGGGGCCGTATATCATTCCGATTGTTTTTCATGTTATCCACACAAACGGCGTTGAAAATATTTCAGAAGACCAAATTAAAGACGGTATTAAACAACTGAACGAACAATTTAACAAGCGCAATGCAGATACGTCGATAACCGTTGCGGCATTTAAAGGAATTGCGGCAGATGTGCAGGTTGAATTTCGTTTGGCAAAACTCGACCCAGACGGAAAATGTACCAACGGAATTACACGCACCTACTCTACACTATCAAATGGTGGTTATCATGATGTCAAAAGTTTGGTGCATTGGCCACGAGAAAAATATTTGAATGTGTACGTTTGCAAAGATGCGGCAGGTTTGGCAGGTCATGCGTTGATGCCTCCTGTTGCCGACACTTTGCCTGATTGGGACGGAATTGTGATGAAACACAGTTATGTTGGAACGATTGGAACGTCACAACCGTTACATAAAACTGTTTTGTCACACGAAGTTGGACATTATTTGAATTTGTACCACATTTGGGGAGGAAATAACGTTCCGAATTTCTATTATTTACCTGTGGCAAGTGCAGGAAATTGCGCCTACGATGATGAAGTTGATGACACACCCAACACCATTGGTTGGCAAACATGCAACACAGGCGGAAGCTCGTGTGGTGGTGGTTTGGATAACGTTCAAAACTACATGGATTATTCGTATTGTTCAACGATGTTTACCGAAGGGCAAAAAACACGTATTCATGCGGCGTTAAATTCACCCATAGCACAACGCAATAATTTATGGACAAATGAAAACCTCATCGCAACAGGTGTTTTAGACGTACAACCGTTGTGTCATGCGGATTTTGAAATTCAACGACCGTATTTTTGCGCAGGCGACACCGTTACTGTTTTCGACCGCTCGTATCATGGCGTTACCACACGGACGTGGAATATCCCGACGGGAACAATCGTAGCGCAACAAGATTCGATTGTAAAAGTTATTTTCACGCAAGAGGGAAAACACACGATTGCATTAACTGTTTCGGACGGAACGAATACGCTTACTGTTTCCAAAGAAGATGTAGTTGAAATTTTGCCGTCAAGTGTTACGAAGAATTATTTAATCGAAGATTTTGAATATCCAAGTTCAACGTATAGAACAGTTTTGTTGAACGCTAATAACACGTGGCAATTTACAAATTATGCAGCAACAGGCGAAAACGGTTATTGGGTTGATAATTTTGAAAAAGGAGAAAACACGTACGAATTTGATTTGCGCCCAATAAACTTAGTGGGTGTGACTAATCCGTCTGTTATTTTTGACCGTGCTTTTGCTCGAATAAGTGGCTCTCCGTTTGAAAGTTTGGAAATCAAAGCATCTAATAATTGTGGTGCAACATGGAATACCATACGCTCTTTTTCGACGGCATCGGGATTAAAAACGGTGGCGACGGATTTGCAAGAAGGGCCTTATACTACTCCAAATCAAGAAGATTGGGCAAGTATCAGTTCGTTTGTTATTCCAGCAGGTTATCGCAAAGAACATACGATGTTGCGTTTTTCATTCCAAACAAAAGGATACAACAATTTATTTGTGGACAATATTAATGTTGGCGCACAAGCAGAATTAGGCACAACAATTTTGGAAAACAACCTTGTTTCGATTTATCCAAATCCTGCCAAAACAGCGTTTACAATTAGTAATGCTAAAGACATTCCATTGAGCGTTTCCATTTACGACATCACAGGAAAATTAATCGACACGCACCAATTCAACAACGGATTGGAACACCAAATCGACATCAAACATTTACGTTCGGGCTATTTTTTGGTTAAAATTACCGTTGAGGGGAAAGAGATGACGAGGAAGTTAATTGTGGATTAAAGAGTTAATAAATAGTTAATTTACGACTTTTATGATTTAGATATTTCTGTTTTTTGTAAGTTTCAAGCAAAATTATAAAATTTGAAACTATGAAGAAAAACTATTTTAAAAGTAAATTTAGTTCAGTAGTAACGAAATTTACGGTTGTATCTGCTGTAATTTTTACGGTAAACACTATTCAAGCCCAAACCAACACACTTCCTCCAACGGGAAATGTCGGCATTGGGACAACCACGCCAACAAGTCGTTTGCAGGTCAACGGAACGGCACAAATTGATTCGTCTTTGTATGTTAAGGATTCGATTATCATTCAAAAAAGTGCGGTTGTTAAAGATGTGTTGCGTGTCGATAGCGATGTGATTGTCAAAGGCGATATTAACGTCAAAAATGATTTAAAAGTAAAA
>DAOMPZ010000176.1:0-4634 GCA_035445045.1 Crocinitomicaceae bacterium
TTCGACTAACTTAAAACAACTTTTACTCGCGCCACCGTTGGGACAAAAACGTATTTTAGCGATTGACCCAGGTTTTAGAACAGGTTGCAAAGTCGTGTGTTTGGATGAGCACGGAACGTTGCTTGTCAACGATACAATTTATCCACACCCACCTCAAAATGAGCGTGATAAAGCGATGAGTAAAATTTCGCAACTCGTTCAAGCCTATAAAATCGAAGTTATTGCCATTGGCGACGGAACGGCAGGTAGAGAAACAGAAACTTTGATTAAACGCACGTCTTTTTCGCACGCTGTTGACGTTTATTCTGTCAGAGAAGACGGCGCATCGGTGTATTCGGCAAGTGCGGTGGCACGCAAGGAATTTCCGAATTACGATGTAACGGTGCGTGGTGCGGTTTCAATTGGTCGTCGTTTGAGCGACCCATTGGCTGAATTGGTAAAAATCGACCCGAAAAGTATCGGTGTTGGGCAATATCAGCATGAAGTCAACCAAGCACGTTTAAAAACTGCCCTTGATGATGTCGTAATTTCGTCCGTGAATGCCGTTGGCGTGGAATTGAATACAGCATCGCCTTATTTGTTGAGTTATGTTTCGGGATTGAACGCAACAACAGCCGAAAACATCGTGGAATACCGCTCTGAAATTGGTGGTTTTACCTCTCGTCAGCAACTTAAAAAAGTGAAGCGTTTAGGCGACAAAGCCTTTGAACAATGTGCTGGTTTCTTGCGCATACACAACGCTGAAAATCCATTGGACAATTCATCTGTTCACCCCGAATCGTATCATTGGGTTGAGAAATTTGCTAAAAAACTAAACGTTCCCATTCAAAATTTAATCGGAAATGAAAATTTACTTAACCAACTAAAAAACAGTGATTTTGACGGTTTGGATATGTTTACGTTTACCGATTTGGTTTCCGAATTAAAAAAACCAGGACGTGACCCACGCCAAAAAATCAAAATCTTAGAATTTGACGAGCAAATCAAAACGATACAAGATTTAAAAATCGAGCAAAAATTAAACGGAATAATTACCAACGTCACCGCTTTTGGAGCGTTTGTAAACATCGGTATCAAAGAAAATGGGTTAATTCACAAATCCAATTTATCAGACACATACATTGATGACCCAGCGACTGTCGTTTCATTACACCAACACGTTTCGGTAGAAGTTTTGGAAGTTGATGTTCCTCGAAAAAGAATTGGATTGAAATTGTTGTGATAATTCCGTCAAAAAATCATTACTTTTAGTGCCTACAATACAAATAATTGAAAAATGAACTTACAAAATAAAACAGCGATTGTCACAGGTGCGAGCATCGGACTTGGTTTAGCAATTTCAAAAGCATTAGTGCAAAAAGGATGTACCGTTTACGGAATAAGCCGAAGTACGGATAAACTTTTGACGATACAAAACGAATTGGGCAATCAATTTATTCCTGTTTCGTTGGATGTTTCGCAAAAAGAAATGGTCAAAAATTGGGTTAACACGACATTTTCCAAAACAGCACAAATCGACATTTTAATTAACAATGCAGGAATTGGTTACTTCGGAAAAATCGAAGAAATGGAAGACGGAATTTGGGAAAATTTAGTCAATACAAATCTCAACGGAATGTACTACATGACTTCGCAAATTGTTCCATTTTTGAAAGAAAACACAGCCACAACACACATTATTAATATCGGTTCGGTCATCGGGAAAGTTGGACGTGAAGATAGTGCGGCGTATTGTGCTACAAAATTTGCCGTTTCGGGTTTTAGTGAATCATTGTTTAAGGAATTGCGCACGTTTGACATCAAAGTTACGTGTGTTAATCCTGGGTCTATAGAAACGAATTTCTTTAAAAATATCGGTATCGAAAAAAGCTACACCATGATGCAACCAAACGATGTTGCCAATACAATTATACACGTTTTGGAAACGCCCGACAATATACTAATTGACGAAATTACCTTGCGTCCACTGAATACGAATAAGCCATGATTTTCAACAGAGAGTGAGGGATTTTCCCGCACTTCGTTTCGGTAGTCTTCGCTGCGCTACGGCACGAACCCGAGGGTTCTCATTCCTCAAATTCAGTTTTCTTACAAACGAAAAAAGTGAACCAAATTTCTCTGATTCACTTTAATTTCTCTGCGGAGAGTGAGGGATTCGAACCCCCGGAACCTCTCAGTTCAACGGTTTTCAAGACCGCCGCAATCGACCACTCTGCCAACTCTCCGAGCGCAAAATTAGTCAATTATTCTATTCGTGCAAGACTTTTCTTGAATTTTTTTAAATTTATTTTTTATCATACTGACTATCAGTAAGATAAAATTACTTTTCTACCACAACTTGAATTTCACGTTGCATCATTTTAGCAGGAATTAAATTTGACCTGTAAATAATCAACTGACCTTTTTGTGGGTTTGTCATAAAGCGGACAAATTGTGAATTAACCGATGTGTTGCTCGCTTTGTTGATGATGTAGAATTTACGAGTCAATGGGTAAATATCTCCGTAAATATACGCTGCATACGGACGGAAATATTCCGCATATTGATTTTTAGCGATGTCACAAACTTTTATACCGTCTTTGAATTTCAACATGGTTGTATCACGTTCATCATTTATCCAATTCGCCCCGATAACACCCATGGCATTCGGATCTTTGCGAACAATTTCAATCACTTCTTCATTCGATTTTACCGCTGTAATATTCGGGCTAATCTGCTGTTTATCAATTAAATTGTACATATAATAGAAATTTGCCGAGTTGGATTGATCAAATACAATCGTCATTTTCTTTTTGGTTGATGCCCATTCGGTTGTTTTTCCACTGAAAATCGCTTTGAGTTCGTCCAAAGTAAATGCACTGTCTTTCGCTGTCGGGTGGACAATCAACGCAAGCGCATCATTTCCGACATAATCCATGGTAAACTCAACGTTTTTTTTGCGAAAATTCTCGATTTCTGTTTGCGTAAACTCACGTGTAATACAAATCGTTTTTGTTTTATTATCTGAAAACGCTTGTATCGCCTCTAATTCCGAAACATAATGCGGTTCGATTTTTCCGTCCGAAATTTGACTTTCAAAAGTTGGAATACTTGTTTCAAACAAAGGTTTGAACGATTCGTCAATATACATCGGAGCAACTTCCTCCTGATATGTTTTTGAGTTGGTACAGCTGTTGAATAGTAATAATCCACAACTGAAAGCAAGGTATAAACTGTTTTTTTTCATTATTTAGATATTATGATTTTACGATATTATGACATTAAGACATAAGATGAAAGACATAAGACATAAGACTTCTCAAATTAAGTCTTTTAGCGAAGCGGTCTTTTGTCTTACAGCGCAGCGGGTCTTTCGTCTATTTTCTAACTTTCAAATATACTCTATATCCACGAAAGATACTATATAAAATTAAAACACCAATAAAAATTTTCTTTTGCATTGGTGGCATGAGGTAATCGAAATTGGGTGTGAAAATTAAAAAATACAGCCAAACCCATATTGCGACGATGATAAATAGACTGAAAGCTATGTTGATGTATTTAGTGAAATCCATTTTTTTTGATTTTAGGACGTTAGGACAATAAGACATTATGATTTTAGGACATTAAGATATTATGACGGTCTGTCTTAAAGTCATAATATCGTAACGTCATAAAGTCGAACATTGAGCAAAAAAACCCCGAGATTTACTTCGGGGTTTTGATTATTAATTTTTAAACGTACATTAATCCATTGAAAATTCGACTGGAAGAATGAAGTACGATGGTACAACTTTACCATTTTTCTTCGCTGGTGTCCAAGGTTGCATTTTGCGAATTGCTTTTATTGCCTCTTGGTCACACTCCTTACAATCTTTCATTCCTCGAACGACTGTTACAGATGAAATTTTTCCATCAACGCCGACAACGAATTTAAGTACCGATTTTCCTGTTAGACCTAATTCACGAGCAATATCTGGATATTGGATATTTTCGCCTAAGAATTTAAGTAATGCTTTTTTACCCCCTGGGTATGCTGCAAACTCATCAACTACTGTTTCGATAACAGGTTCTTTTGGTGCAACAGGGTCTGTTTTAGGTGGTGGTGGCGGTGCACCTCCGTAAGGGTCATTACCTTCAACTTTTTCCGTACCTACTTTTGAATCGCCCAACTCTTTTATTGTTGGTGGAGGTGTATCAACTACCTCATTCGTAACTACTGGAGGGAAAAACGCATTTTGGTCTTCCACTGGTTCTACGTATTCTTCAGGTTCTGGCTCGATGATTTCCTCTTCTATTTCAGGCTCATCATAAGCCTCCAAAACAACTTGTTTTAAAATTTGTTCTTCTTCGGAAATAGTTGAATCTGAAAATTTGTCATAAGCCATTTTACCTCCGTAAGATGCTCCTAAAAACAAAATCAAACCTAGGATAATCCAAAGCAAATTACGACTGTAATTTGAACGAATTTCGTACGCACCATAATTTTTGTTCTTGTTCGCAAATACCAATGCATTTCGGTTGCCTGAAGTAACTTCTTGCCATTTGATAGACGAAAAGTACTCGTACAGTGAAATTGCAGCGATAATTCCGACAAGACCGACAAATAGCCAAGTCTCGGAGGAATTTCCGCATGCGTGCTGTACTGCTGTTGT
>DAOMPZ010000177.1:0-4632 GCA_035445045.1 Crocinitomicaceae bacterium
ATTTCATTGCGGGAAAACTTAAATTTAATTACCCACAGTATTCAATATAGAGCCAGAATTTTTAAAGCATCAAACCCAATTGTTCGTTCAGCAAGTAAGTTGAAACTTCCCAAGCTATTAAGGGTAAATAAAATTGCTCCTGTAACCGTTAAAATAGTTGCGATTTTTCCTGTTGTATTCATGTTATTTCGTTTTTATAAAGTTAGTTTAATAATTTTCAAAATTAACTTTTTTATTCATAACCTTTGATTGGTTTCAAAGCTAATAACAATAAGGTTATGGAAGTTTTTAGCCTGAAAAATATCCATTAAGCCTAAACTTCATGGTTTTCTGTTTATGCTGACTTACCGAACTATCTGAATAAATCCACTCCGCTCACCACCATCATAACTTAACTTATAAAAGTACGTTCCAATCGTTAAATCGTGACCTTTATTGTCTTTGCCGTTAAAATTCGCTCCGTCTTTGAAAACGAGGTTTCCCCAACGGTTGAAAATGGAAATGTTGTATTCTACGCAACCTCCAAAAATCAAATCAAAATCAATATTATCGTTGATGCCGTCATTGTTAGGTGTGATAACGTTTGGCATTTCAAAATTCGCATTAAACAGCTGTGAAACCGTAATCGGAATACTTGTAAATATCGAACTGCACGTTCCATTTGTCGCATTCACGTAAATAGTTTGAACGTTTTCATCAATCACTTTTGTTAGTTTTCCGCCTTGTCCAAGCGTTGTGCTGTTCGTGTCAAGATACCAATGATACGTAAATGCCGTATTCGGATTAAGAATTTCACCGACAAATTCCTGATTGTAACACGGAATAGGCAAATTGCTTGTAATTTCGGGTTTGTTTGGCGAGTTTTCTACTGTCAAGTTTAAGGTAATCACCGAATCACAACCCAGCGGATTGGAAACGTTTGCTGTGTATGTTCCTGCTGTTGTGTACATTTGTCCGTAAAAGGAAACGACTTCGCCCGAACAAATTGTTTTATTTTGTGTTGCTGTTGGTGTCGGTACATTTTGAACGTGCAAATAAACCGTTGTATCACAGCCTGTTGTTGACGGAATGGTGAACGTAAAATCGCCTGCATTGGAAATCGTTTGCCCTTGATAGGTCACGGTTTGATTTTGACATTTGTTCAGTGTATCGTACGCATTGACAACGCCCGAATACGTCAATACCAATGTTTGAATGGAGTCGCAACCTTGGGAAGATGTGAGTTGCGTATCGTAATTTCCTGCTGTTGTGTATGTTTGTCCATTGAACACGTAAGAACCTCCTTGACACATTGAAGTAAAAGTCGAATCTCTTAAAACAGCATTTTCCACGATTGTCAAAGTCACAATAGAATCGCAACCTTCTGTGTTTTGCAAATTAACGGTGTATGTTCCTGCGTTTGAATATGTTTGATTGTGATAGATAAAATTACCTCCTGTACAAATTCCTTGTGTTAATGTGCCTGTCAGCGGAGGTGTTACGGTTAAATCTAAGGTTGCAACGCTATCACAACCTCCGCCCAATGCAATCGTATGTGAAAACGTCCCTGTGGTAGAGTAAGATGTTCCGTTAAATGTAAAACTATTTCCCGAACAGATTGTTTCGGTTGTTGTTGAAGTTGGCGCAGTCAAATACGTAGCGTTGACAATTAAAGTTGTATCACAACCCGAACCGCTTGTTACGGGAATTAAAAACACGTGTGTTCCGCTGGTCGTAATCGTTTGTCCATGTGTTGTCGTTGATGAACCTTGACAGAAAGATACATTTTCGGTTAATTGTGGCGCAGGATTGACCGTTACTTTTACGGTGTCTAACATATAACACGATTCGGCATTTGTTCGCTCCGTCCGAAGGATATAATCATAATCAACAGGCGAAGCTCCTGAATTAATAATCGTTGCAGTTGGGTCAGAAACACTCGCTGACGATAAATCGGTTGCTGGTGTCCACGTGTAAGTATGATTGGCGGTTGTTGCGCCTCCTAACGAAGCCGTTTGACCCGAACAAACTAATTGGTCAATACCTGCGTTGTTGGTTTCGGGAACATCGGCAAAAATTCGGACATTTCGGATAGAGTGTGTGTTGTTCAAACCACCTGTTCCTGCTGTAAAGCCAAAATAAACTTTTCCGCTAATCGGTGTAATTGTTCCTGTCAATGTTTGCGTGGTATGCGAAGGACTTGCCGAACCCGAAACGACCGTAAGTGTTACCGTTCCATTATCATAAACGATTGTAGCTTTGTCGTAATTGCCGTCATTGGTTAAAAAATTTAGGCTTACATTATTCCACACAGGCGCATTGGTTTTGCGTATCATCGTTGGGTCGCATTCGGAATAACCGGTGCCGTACGAAATTTGCAGTTCGGGATTAGTTCCACCGCATTGCACGCCGTTATCGTAGTTGTCATACGTGTCAAAACACACTTTTAATCCATGCGAAGTGATTGGAATTCCCATGGCATTTCCAACAAAAAACGAGTTGGGCATTTCGTTGATAGCACAAAAAGCAATACCGTCTGCACCACTTCCGTCCCGCATTCTGATTTCAAATTCAGCACGCCATTTCGTACACGTTGTAAGGTCAATCGGTGTTTTAAAAAATACTTGTCCGTATTTGTTGTCTTGCGCAGGTGTTAAAATAATTTCGTTTGCCAAAGCATCAGCATCGCCACCTGTATCGCCCAAAAAAGCATCGCCGTTAAAATGCCAATTAGTCGTATCGGGATTGGGTGAACCAAGTATCGAGGCGAATAAATTTGTTTGAGCGTGCATAACACTTGAAAATGAAAGTGTTACAATGAAAACGATTGTGTTGAAATGTTTTGTCATGGTTCTTATTTCTAATCGTAAATGAAGACGTAAAATTGAGGTGAAAAGTTAACCTATTTAAGAAAAGTTTTTTTGTTACATATCTTCCAAAGATAAGCATTTTGTTTCAATCTTATAATTCGACAACAATTTGTTTTGAAGACGTTTTGTTTTTTCAGCTAAAAGCTCGGGTTTGAAATTTTTCTTTTGACGTTTCACTTCGACAACAACGGCTTGTTTTTTTTCTAATTTCAATGCAACAATATCAATTTCATTTTGATTGCCTTTCGCCTCCCACCACGAGCCAATTGCTCGATATTCAAGGCTTTCTGCAAATTGTTGCTTAAAATATCGTTCCAACATAATACCCGAATAAGTCGGATAGTCTGCTTGGATAATCGCCTGCAAACCTGCAAAATTTTTAATCTCAATCATCGAGCGGTAACGGTCAAAATAATTGAACCAAAAGCGAATAAAATTATCGTGAATTTCATATCGAACCGTTTGACTGCCTTCTTTTGCCAATATTGGACGTTGACGAACCAAAATCCCGTAATCATCAATCAGTCGTTTGATTTGCCCTCCAAGATTTTTATTTCCCAATCGGGCTTCGATTTCGGGTTGCGTATTAATTCCACCCGAAACGGCACTCAAAACCGAAAAATAAGTTGCATAATTTTTACCAAATTCTTCTATGAGTAAATTCTTCCCTTCATCTGTAAAAGAAGAATTTTCACGAACCATAAATGCAATCATCTCACTCACCGTCAGCATATTATTATCACAAAACAATTCGACATATTTTGGTATTCCACCTGTAAAAGTGTATAATGCCAATAAGTCATCGTTGGAATATTTTGGATTATAATCGTGCATGATTTCTTTAAGCGTTGTTAAGTCAAAAGCCGACAACTTAATAATATTGTCCGCCCGACCAAAAAGCGGTTCTTTTTTGTCTTGAAACAATTTTTGCATCAACGAATAAACCGAACCCGAAACCACCAAATTCATGTTGCTTTTCTTGCGATACGTATCCCAAATATGTTGCATATCGCTATATATCGCCTCGTTAATGTTGTAAAATTCTTGAAATTCATCAATAACAAGGTTGAAAGCTCTGTTGGTCGCCAATTCCATTAAATATTGAAACAAAGAGCGAAACGTATTGATTTCTGTCGGAACAAACGTGCTAAGTTCCTGCGCAATAACAGGTATAAATTCTGAACAAAGTGTCGTCTCATTTTTTCGACCCACAAAAAGATAAACCGTTGGTAAATTTTTCGTTGATTTGACAATAAGGCTTGTCTTTCCAATACGTCTTCTGCCTGTTATGACCGTCAATCGGGAATGGTCATTAAACGCCAAATTTTGTATTCTGCGCAGTTCTGCTAATTCGCTTGTTCTATTATAAAACTTCATTTTTCATTCTGTTACCACCGTAACTGTTACGGCGGTAACAAAGTTAAGTTAAAAAAATAAATTGACGAATATTTTTGAGAAAATAGTTCACAGCAAAAAAAATACAAAAAATATCACTCCAAATTATTGAAACGCCATAGAAAACCGAATTGGCTCCCGAATGCTTCTGTCAACAAGGACTAAAGCCGAAGTTCCGTTTCACTACACTGCGGTTTAGTCTCTATATGTTACCGGCTGGTGTTCTGTCTGCCAGTCTTTGCAAACCATTGTCAGTATTGAGTTTTTTGTGTCATTGTCGGGTCGGTTGTGTGTTACGTTTTTTAATTTTTTTTGACGGGTCGGGAATTTTTTTAAAACAATTTTGTCTTGAGTCGGCTTTGCAAGCTCTTTGCCAAAGCTTTGGTTT
>DAOMPZ010000178.1:0-4544 GCA_035445045.1 Crocinitomicaceae bacterium
GTTGCAACTGGATTACACGCTGAAAACAAATCGGGTGAAGAACAACTATCGCCCGGAATGTTGCTGTTAGCATTATCCCACGATGGATTTAAGTCTGAACGAAATCCCTCGGCAAAAGAACCGCAGTTTGTATTGGTTATTTCAAAACTCGGATTTACGACTAAGTTTTGCGCGCTTACTACCGTTGCTCCCCAAAGCATTGCAATAAATAATAACGTGAAAAAGTAATAGTGTTTTTTCATCGGAAAATTACGTATAAATTATTATGTAAAGATGAACATTTTTATTTTTGCTAAGCTGTTTTTTAACAAAAAAGATTGTATTTTTTGTTAATCACTTGAAAAACAAATTATTCTATTCGCCTATCATTAAATTACAACCACGCAATTCGGTATTATCCATTCTGCCGAGAATTTCAAACGTAGTGTTGGTCTTTCGCCCTAAGTCTTGTGTTTGGATGAACGAGCATGAATAAATATTTGCCAAATCAATGACGTTTACGCCACCTGTTTTACCATTTTCGATATAAGAAAAAGGATCGTTTTTGTCCCGAATGAGAATTTTCAACCAATTGGGTGTTTCAAAATGCGTTCCTTCGGAATAGGCTTGTGATAACAGTTCGCACATACCATGTTCTGAAAAAATGGTGGAAACTTGAAGTTTGTTTTTTAGAATTTCGTGTAATTCGGTTTTTGACATTTCTTTGCGCCGACCTTTCATGCCACCTGTTTCAATCACTTTGATTTTGGGAAGTTGAACGTCGTCTTCGGCTAAATCCAAAAGAGCGTACGTAACGCCAAAAAGAACGATTTGTTTGTTTTGTTCAAGTGCTTGCCTGTAAACTTCTTGTATTTTGTGCGTGTCGTAAAGGTAAAAATCAGAAAGTTCGTTTTGCGTTTTTTGAATAAGATGTTTGACCATGTAAACTAATCCCGAAAACTGTTGTTCTACGTAATTCGGCAACAAAGCGATGATGATTTGCTCTTCGGGATTTCCGACAAACTGACGATATGCTTGCTCAAACGATTTTTCGTACAAAGATTTGTCTTCCAATTGATGAACACTCCGTACTTGCTGTGTTGTTCCGCTACTTTTAAAAACGACTTCCACAAGACGTTTGTGTGACCGAATTTCGTGATGTTTGAAAAAATCAATCGGTAAAAACGGAATTTCTGCCAACGATTGTGGATTGCTGCGCTGAACCATATCCGCATATTTTCGGTAAACCGCTACATTTTCGTACTGAAAACGAAATGTTTGCAAGGCTAATTTTTCAAATTCTTCTTCCGAATGAATAGCGAAAACCGACTGGATATGTTGATTAAGATTCAATATTTTGGTCAAATTCTTCAATTTTCAACAATATATCACTCAAAATCAAGACTTTTTGCACATCGTCTTTGACTGTTTGAAGTTTGTCTGTCACGAGCATTTTGGCATCTAACACCACATATTCTTCAAAAGGTCCTTCCAAATTATCAATAATCGTGTGGCACTCGATTGCTTCTAAAAAACTTCCCGAAACGGCAATTTTCGCAAATTCCAATAAATATTCGCTAAAATCCATGGAATTATTCCACACCGCAGAAAGAAAAGCAACACGTGTCGGCTCGTCTTTGAGTTCTAAAATAATATCAATTAAAGCATCTTGCGCATCTTCTTCTCGAATATCCGCCATGAAATCAATTAATTTATGTTGTTGCTCGACGGTACATTGCGGATAAATTTCAGCAAAAACTGCCAAAACAGACGTGTCACCAATAACTTTCAACTCTTCTAATAGTGTGTCAAATTTCGTGTTATCAAGTGATTTTAAAGCCGTAACAAGTGTGTCTAACTTTGTTTTTCGGGCTTCTTCTTTTTTGGAAATTTTCTGATTTTGCATTTTTAAATGGAATTAATTTTACAAAATAACAAATACATGAAGAAACAGATAGAATTTAAAAAAGTTAATGATTTGTTATTTATATATACCACGGTAAATAAAATACTTATCTTTGTCGCATAAACTTATAAAAACATATAGATATGGCAACATGGAATATTGACACAGCGCACTCAGAAGTGCAATTTAAAGTAAAACACATGGTAATTTCAACAGTTACAGGTGCATTTAAAGATTTTAACGGTGAGCTTGTTTCGGAGCAAGACAATTTGGATAATGCAAAAATCAATTTAGCGATTGATGTAAATTCTATTGACACACGTAATGAAGCCAGAGATGGACATTTGAAATCTGCGGACTTCTTTTCAGCGGACGAGTTTCCAAACATTAACGTAAATGTTGAAAGCATCAGTAAAAAATCCGATGACGAATACGTTTTACATTCAAAAGTAACCATCAAAGGAACTGAAAAATCTGTTGACTTTAAAGCAGAATACGGAGGTGTTATTACAGATCCTTACGGAAATCAGCGTATGGGATTGGAGGTTTCGGGCAACCTGAATCGTCAAGAATTTGGCTTAACGTGGAGTGCATTGACCGAAGCGGGTGGTTTGGTTGTTTCTGATGATATCCGCCTCGTTGGAAATATGGAATTTGTAAAAGGTTAAAAACCGATTTAATTCATTGGGCGTGTTTTATGAATGCGCCCAATGAATTAATAAAACCCAACACTACAACACGAAAAACACATCTCAAACTCATCCAAATTAGTACTTTCAAAAAAATATTAAACATGAATTGTTGATTATTCGTTTTTTTGTAGTACATTTGCCCCTCAAAAGTTTAATTAAAATAAAAAAGTAAGCTATATGTACGCAATTGTAGAGATAGCAGGGCAACAATTCAAAGTTGAAAAAGACCAAAAGGTTTACGTTCACAGATTGTCTGCAGAGGTAGGTTCAAAAGTAGATTTTGACAAAGTACTTTTAGTAGATAATGGAGGTAAAATCACCTTAGGCGCCCCAGCTATAAATGGAGCTAAGATTTCTGCGGAAGTTTTAGGACACGTTAAAGGAGACAAAGTAATTGTTTTCAAAAAGAAAAGAAGAAAAGGGTATCAAAAATCCAACGGTCACAGACAATCATTTACTGCGATTAAGGTTTCTGATATTAAATTATAATCATTCATTCTTGATTTCAAGAATTAAAAATTAAAAAGAAATGGCACATAAGAAAGGAGCTAGTAGTTCGAAAAACGGACGTGAATCTCATAGCAAACGTTTAGGCGTTAAAATTTATGGTGGTCAAGCTGCAATTGCTGGAAACATTATTGTTCGTCAACGTGGCACTGCACACCATGCAGGCGACAACGTAGGTATTGGAAAAGACCACACATTGTTTGCATTAACAGATGGAATTGTTGAATTCCGCAAAAAGAAAGATAATCGTTCGTTTGTATCCGTTGTACCTTTTACAACAGAGGCGTAAGTAACGAGCATTCATAAAATTGAAAAAACGAGTTTCAGAAATGAGGCTCGTTTTTTTGTTTTCTAATCACAGCCAATAGTTGATATACGATTTCCCAAGTGATTATGGCAATCAATGAAAGTGTAAGGGCAATATCCCAATAACCGTATATATCAAACGAAGTGTGAATAAAAGGTAGCAAGTATTTTAGCCCAATGATGACGATTATAGTTGTTGCTATCGGAATGGTTAATTTGAGTAACCAACTTGTTTGTAAGAAAATTGCCGAAAAAATAAAATGGATAAGCCCAATACTTAAAATAGTCGAAAACGCCAACCCTAATTCCCTGTCGCCTGTTATTGCAATAAAAATCATTGCCGTAATGAACGGCACAATACAACAAAGCACCGCAAGCATACAATAAGATAAAATTCACTGTTTGAGGGTTTTCATTTCATCTATAAAAAAAGTCGGAAGTTTTTTTTCTTCCGACAATAACTGCAAAAAAATAAGTTTTTTTTTGTGGTCCCACTTGGGCTCGAACCAAGGACCACCTGATTATGAGTCAGGTGCTCTAACCAACTGAGCTATAGGACCAATATTTCAAATGAAATATTTATTGGAGTGCAAATATACGAATAGGATTGTAAATGACAAATTTGACGTCAATTAAAAATAAAAAATCTGTTATTTAAAGTAAGACGTAAGATGAAAGACATAAGACGTAAGACAGGTTTCGGGAAAAGTTTGAAATTTTCTGGCTTTACCGAAAATCGTCGTAATGTTTTCTCTAACCGCAAAGTTCGCTAAGAAATTTCTTTGTGTAACTCTGCGCCTTCTTTGCGCCCTCTGCGGTTAATTGCTAATCTATTTTCATCAATTTCAACGGTTTGTATTCCGTTTCGTTATTCATTTTTACTACGTATGTTCCTTTCGCAAACTGTTGTACATCTAAAATAATGTAGTTCACACCGATTTCAAGGTTTACGGCTTGTATGTGTACAATTTTTCCGTTCATGTCCATGACTACAATGTTATCGCTGATTGCTTTATCGGTTTCGATTGCGATTGTTACTTGTGTTTCTGCAGGAACAGGGTGCAAATTCCACGCTTGACCTTTTACATCACATTTTACCGAAATCGGGTTAAAATCTTCATACGTTCCGTCGTTATCAACCGAACGCAATTTGT
>DAOMPZ010000179.1:0-4406 GCA_035445045.1 Crocinitomicaceae bacterium
GCAGTACTTAAAGTTGAGGCACAAAATTTACGCCCCATGCTGTTGGGAAATAGCGATGATTTAAAAATCGGCGAATGGGTGTTAGCGGTCGGAAACCCATTTAATTTGACGAGTACGGTTACAGCAGGAATTGTGAGTGCAAAAGCCCGAAACATCAACATTATCGAACGAAATAACCAGAATATCCCAATCGAATCGTTTATCCAAACCGATGCAGCGGTAAACCCTGGGAATAGTGGCGGAGCGTTGGTTAATACCAAAGGCGAATTGGTCGGGATTAATACCGCAATCGCTTCACAAACAGGGAGTTATGCAGGGTATTCCTTTGCAATTCCTGTTAATTTAATGATTAAAGTGATGAGCGATTTAATTGATTTTGGTATCGTTCAACGTGGATTTTTAGGTGTTCAAATTTCGGATATTTCACAAGAATTGAAAGAAAAAGAAAACCTTAAAACAACGGTCGGCGTATATGTTGGCGGCGTGACTGACGATGGTGGCGCGAAAAAAGCAGGACTTAAAAAAGGCGATGTGATTACTAAAATCAACGGCAAAGAAGTTAATTCGGTTGCGGCTTTGCAAGAAGAAATCGGTAAAAAACGCCCTGGTGACAAAGTTTCCGTTACGCTTATTAATGCTAAAGGCGAGCAAGAAGTGAAAGATGTCGTTTTATACAATAGCAAAGGCGAAACATCACTTTTAGATAAAGAAAGTATCTCGAAATCTGTAGCTTTGGGCGCAACTTTTGAACCGTTGTCGAGTAAAGATTTGAAAGATTATAATGTACAATACGGTGTTAAAATCACAGCGTTAAATGCAGGGAAATTAAAATCTTTAGGACTTACCGAAGGAATGGTTATTACCAAAATCAATGATGTTCCTGTAAAATCCGTAGAGCAGTTGACTAATGAATTAAACAAAAAATCGGGTGGAGGAGTTTTGTTGGAAATTACAAGCAAAAACGGACGTAAAGATTACGTCGGATTTGGACTTTAATTAAATAAATTCCGAAGGCATGAAAAAACACATGATTTTATGCCTTCGGAATTTTAATTTCAAAATTTAACAATTAAATTTTAATCAATATAAGTGATTGAAATTCAGTATTAATAGGCGCATCGGCACGCAATTTGATAATTCAGATATTTTGAGTTTGTACTGAAAATATTTTTTGTAAATCAATATTAATAGACTACCTTTGCACCACATTTTTTTCAAAGAAAAATATATTTTTATAAATGAGACAACTCAAAATCACTAAATCCATTACCAATCGTGAGAGCCAATCACTGGATAAATACTTGCAAGATATTGGTAGAGAGGAACTTATCACTGCTGACGAAGAAGTAGAATTAGCCCGTAAGATTAAACAAGGCGACCAACGTGCATTGGAAAAATTGACACGTGCCAATTTGCGTTTCGTGGTTTCTGTTGCGAAGCAATACCAAAATCAAGGATTGACTTTACCCGATTTGATTAATGAAGGAAATTTAGGATTGATTAAAGCAGCACAAAAATTTGACGAAACACGTGGTTTTAAATTCATTTCGTACGCCGTGTGGTGGATACGTCAATCTATTTTGCAAGCATTGGCAGAACAAGCTCGTATCGTGCGCTTGCCTTTAAATCAAGTTGGCTCATTAAACAAGATTAACAAAGCTTTTTCACGTTTGGAACAAGAATTTGAACGTCCGCCGTCCGCAGAGGAATTGGCAGAAGCGTTGGAAGTTCCAGAAGATAAAATCAAGGAAAGTCTTAAAGTTTCGGGTCGTCACGTATCTATGGATGCTCCACTTTCTGCATCAGAAGATGGCGGCACATTGATGGATGTTATGGCAAATAGCGACACACCAAATACTGACCAATTATTGGTTATGGAGTCACTTCAACGAGAAATCGAACGTTCATTAAGTACTTTAACAGACAAAGAAAGAGAAATCATTCGTTTGTTTTTCGGTATTGGAATGAACCACGGTTTGACGTTGGAAGAAATTGGTTCTAAGTTCAATTTAACACGCGAGCGTGTCCGTCAAATTAAGGAAAAGGCAATCCGACGACTGAGACATACGTCACGAAATAAACTTTTAAAATCTTATTTAGGATAATATACAAACGGCTCTATACAAGTAGAGTCGTTTTTTTAATTTATATATTTAATCAAAAAGAATGGAAACATTAAACGGTTACGAAGTAGGTTTGAATGCTCACGTTGAGAAAGAAAGAGCGGCAGTAATGTTATCGTCTAAAACAGGCGAATTATTGTATGACAAAGGAATTGAGTTGGTTTTGTTTAGAAATCACTTAATTGACACAACAATTTCAGAAGTGCTAAACTTGCATGAATACGCTAAAAAAGTGGTGAACAAACCCATTGACGTATTCACAACTTCCGAATTGGCAAAAGAGTTAATGGAAATGGATTTAGCTCCTTCTAAAATCGACATCGGTCGTTTGGCTAGCGAATGGTTAGCAACAGTAGGGCAATATGTGACCAAAAGAGACTTTTTAAATGATAAATTAAAAGATTACGCTAAAGAATCTTCTGCACCAATTGAACCAAGAGATGTTGTGCTTTATGGCTTTGGACGTATCGGACGTTTAGCAGCGAGAGAGTTGGTTAAGCAAGCAGGAAAAGGACAACAGTTGCGTTTGCGAGCAATCGTGACACGTGGAAATTCTGATGCGGACATTATCAAAAGAGCGTCTTTGTTGCGTAGCGACTCTGTTCACGGAGCGTTCAAAGGGTCAGTAATCGAAGATTTAGAAAACAAAACGTTAATCATTAACGGACAAATTATCCACATGATTAATGCAAGCAATCCCGAAGATGTAGATTACACAGCTTATGGAATTAAAGATGCGTTAATTATTGACAACACAGGGGTTTTCACAAACAGAGAGGCTTTGTCAAGACACTTGAAAGCAAAAGGCGCAGGTAAAGTTTTGTTGACAGCTCCAGGGAAAGAAATTCCGAACATCGTTTACGGTATCAACCAAGGGACGTTGAATTTAGAAGATGAAACAATTTTCTCGGCTGCATCGTGTACAACCAATGCGATTACACCTGTTTTAAAAGTGATTAACGACAAATTCGGTATCGTAAAAGGACACATCGAAACGGTTCACGCTTATACCAACGACCAAAACTTGTTGGATAATATGCATAAAAAACCAAGAAGAGGACGTTCGGCGGCTATCAACATGGTTATCACGTCAACAGGTGCAGGAAGTGCGGTTACGAAAGCAATTCCAGATTTAAAAGACAAATTAACGGCAAACGCTGTACGTGTACCAACACCAAACGGTTCATTGGCGATTTTGAATTTGAACATCAAAGGAAAAACAAATGTTGCTGAAATTAATGCAGCGATTAAAGATGCCGCTTTAAACGGTGATTTGGTAAATCAAATTTATTATTCATTCGACCCTGAATTAGTATCAAGCGATATTATCGGAAATACGTGTTGTTCGGTGTTTGACTCGAACGCTACAATCGTTTCTCCCGATGCAGAAAACATCGTTCTTTACACATGGTACGACAACGAATTTGGTTATACTAAACAAGTTATCCGCTTAGCGAAATACATTTGTAAAGTAAGAAGATTGCTTTATTATTAACAAGTTAAGAGGGAAGAGTTCAGATATGTGACTGAATTACCAATTATAAAAAAAACGTAGAGGTAATATCTCTACGTTTTTTTATGACCTTTATTTTTTATCAATTAAACAAATCCTTCATCTTTTGGAAAAACCCTTTTTCTGAACCATCATTTTTGGGGTTGAAATTTTCACTATTTTGCAGTTTTTCCAACATTTCTTTTTCTTCTTTTGATACTTTTGTCGGTGTCCAAATGTTGATGTGAACATATTGGTCGCCAACGCCATAGCCTTGAATATTCGGAATACCTTTACCTCTCAAACGTAAGATTTTACCGCTTTGCGTTCCTGCATCAATTTTGATTTTCGCTTTTGATTTTATCCCAGGAACTTCAACGCTTGTTCCTAAAACCGCATCGGCAAAGTTGATAAATACTTCACTGTGAATATTTTCGCCTTCACGTCTTAATTCAGGGTGTGGAATTTCCTCGATAACCACGATTAAATCGCCTGGAATACCATTAAAAGGCCCAGCATTTCCTTTGCCTGTTACGCTTAGTTGCATTCCGTCTTCAACACCTGCAGGAATATCGAGTTCAATAACTTCTTCTTTGCGTTCCAAACCGTTTTCGTCCGAGCCAGCAGGTTTTTTGTCAATCATTTTTCCTGCACCATGACACGTATGACACGTTGACTGTGTTTGCATCGCTCCCAAAAAGGTCTGTTGCACACGTGTGATTACGCCCGAACCGTTACAGGTTGTACACGTTTTGAATGTCACATTTTCAGCGTTGACAAGTTTGTTGACC
>DAOMPZ010000180.1:0-4392 GCA_035445045.1 Crocinitomicaceae bacterium
ACGCTACACGGACACGCAAAAAAATGAAACCAATATTTTAATTGTCGATTGCATTGGCAAACTTTCAAACTTATATCAATATGCATCGTTAGCGTACGTCGGAGGCGGATTTACAGGTAAATTACACAATATTTTAGAACCTGCCGTTTTTCAAATTCCCATTATCATTGGCACACAACACGAACGTTTTCCCGAGGCGCAACAACTCATTAACAAAGGTATTGTAAGCGTTGTTTCCAACAAAGATGAATTAACTGACATCATTGAAAAGCAATTGCTTAATCAAGAAAATATCGCCAAAAATGCACAAACTTATTTTGATGAGAATAAAAATGTGGCGGAAAGAATTGTGCGAGAAATTTTTTAATTTTTGTTTGCAGAACTGAACTTTTTGATTAAATTTAGTAAAAAAAACCTTTTTTATGCAACAATTTAACGACCCTGCATCGATTTGTTTAAGCTATATTCACCAAACAAACCGCCCTGTTTTTCTGACAGGAAAAGCTGGAACGGGAAAAACAACTTTACTAAAACGCATCATTACGGAATCGCACAAACAAACCGTGGTAGTTGCACCAACGGGAATTGCGGCGTTGAATGCAGGCGGAACAACCATTCACTCGATGTTTTATCTGCCTTTTGCGAGTTTTATCCCCGATTATGGCGAGGCTCGTGTGGCTGGCGAAACGAAATTTGAAACACGCAGTACACTTGCTCGGCATTTTATGTACCGTGGAAGTCGCAAAAAATTACTGCAAAACTTGGAATTGCTTATCATTGATGAGGTTTCGATGTTGCGTGCTGATGTCTTAGATGCGATTGATTGGGCATTGCGTTCCGTGCGCAAAAGCGATATGCCTTTTGGTGGCGTGCAAATGCTTTTTATTGGCGATTTACTACAATTACCGCCTGTTTACAAACCTAACGAATGGACGGTTTTAAGTCAATATTACAAAGGTATTCACTTTTTTAATGCCTTAGCCTTGCAAAATGAACCGCCAATTTACATTGAATTAGAAAAAATTTACCGCCAATCTGACCAGAAATTTATTGCTGTTTTGAACGAATTACGCAATAATCAATTAAATAATGAGAGTCTAAGTTTTTTAAACTCGTATGTTAAACCTGATTTTAGCCCCAAAGCCGAGGAAAATTACATCACGCTGACCACGCACAACCGCAAAGCAGACGAGATGAATCAAGTGGAGTTGCAAAAATTAAGCACACCGCCAAAAACGTACAAAGCCAAAATTAGTGGGAATTTTCCCGAATTTATCTACCCAATTGATGCCGACTTAACGTTGAAAGTTGGCGCACAAGTGATGTTTATCAAAAATGATTTGTCGTTTGAAAAGCGTTATTTTAACGGAAAAATTGGTGTAATCGAACGCTTGGACAGCGATGAAATTTCGGTACATTTTCCTGAAGAAAATAAAAGTATAATTGTTGATGCTTACGAATGGGAAAATGTAACGTTTGAGGTCAATAATGACACAAACGAAATCGAAGAAAAAGTGTTGGGAACATTTGTGCATTTTCCACTAAAATTAGCGTGGGCGATAACCATTCACAAAAGCCAAGGGTTGACCTTTGACAAAGCTATTTTGGACGTTTCCGATGTGTTTGCGGCAGGTCAAGCGTATGTAGCGTTGTCACGTTTGCGTACGATTGACGGCTTGGTTTTGAAAACTCCTTTTCGCTTGAATGGCATCGCCAGTGACGAAGATGTGATTGCCTATTCTAAGTCGAAAGCCTCCAAAGAACAGCTTTCGGCGGAATTTGAACAGTCCGTAAATCGCTATTTACACGCCACGATGTTGCAAACATTTGACTGGCTCGACTTGGAAATTATTTGGCGCAAACACGTCCATTCTTATAAAACGGTGTCGGCGAAATCAGAAAAACAAAAACATCACGCTTGGGCAGAAGTTCAGTTTAACAACGTGATGAACTTGGTTGATGTGGCAAAGAAATTTCAAGCTCAAATTGCTAAAATTTTCGCTTATCCGAAAGTCGATTTGGCGTTTGTGAACGAACGTTTGGAAAAAGCATACGAACATTTTTACACGCAGTTAGATGATTTGGTTTACAATGTTTTAAAACGACGATATATCGTTTCTCGCATTAAAAAAACAAAAGAATATCAAGAAGAACTTGCCGAATTAGACAACAAGCAGTTGGAAATTATTTTGCGTTTAAAGCGTGTTAAAAACCTGTTTCATGCGATTGTCAACGGCAAAGAAATCACAAAACAAAGCTTAGCTTCAGACGATATTCAAGATTACCGCAAGTCTAAGTTGCTAAAAATTCAAGATGAATTAGTTGCCTCGAAAACACAAATGGATTTTGATGTAATTAAGGAAGAAGAAATTCAAAGTGTACATGATATTCTTGCGGTAAAAAAAGAAAAGAAACCGAAAGAAGATAAAGTTCCAACGCAAATTCAGACATTGAATTTACTGCGTGAAGGCAAAACGATTGAAGAAATTGCATCAATCCGAATGTTTACAGTCGATACGATTTTAGGTCATATCGCTAAATTAATTACAAGTGGTGAAGTGAAATTATCCGAGGCTCTTCCTGCGGAAAAAATCGAAGCATTACAACAATTATTCCCACAAAAAACCGAAGAAACATTGCCAACAGTTTCCGAAATGAAAGAAAAAGTCGGGGACAATTATTCGTGGGGCGAATTGCGGATTTTTAGAGCAGGACAGGTTTCAAGTGAAGAGTTCAGAGTGTAAAATTAAGATACGAAGCGGAATTATTACTTGGTAATTCCGTTACCTGTCTGCACTCTTAACTCAAAACTCTTAATTTGTATCACAATTTAAACAACGTTTTTAACTCTGTTGCATCTTCGGGTTTCATTCTACCTGCAAGAATTAAACTCAACTGACGGCGGCGCAATGCTCCATTGTAACGTTTGATTTCTTCTGCTGTTTCGGGAATGAGTTCGGGAACTTCCGTTGGTCGTCCGAGAGAGTTTAAAGCCACAAATGTATAAATCGCTTCGTTGCATTTAATACGATTTTCACTTGTTGGAAGTTCGATGTAAACGTCCGTGAAAATCTCCATAGAACTTTTGAATGAACGTGAAACTTTCGATTCTAAGGTAACGATAGAACCGTGCGGAATAGCTTGGTCAAACGAAACATTGTTGACCGATGCTGTTGTGACATTTGTTTTGCAAAGTCTGTGGGCAGCAACGCTCGAATTAAGGTCTATCCACGCTAAAAGTTGACCTCCGAAAAGGTTGTTCATGTTATTGGTTTCATTCGGCAACACAACTTTTGTCGTAATTGTCAATGTATCTTTGGCTTTTACTTGGCTCATGTTTAACTGTAAAGTTCTTCTACTTGTGTTCTGATTTTTTCGTCGCTCAAATAATCGTCATACGACATCATTTTGTCAATACAACCGTTTGGTGTCAATTCGATGATTCGATTGGCAACAGTATTTACCAATTCGTGGTCATGTGAGGTAAACAAAATACTTCCGCTTTCATAGCGTTGTTCAATGCTGTGATTGACTCCAAATCTAAGTGGTTGGTCGGTTCGTCCATCAACAAAAGATTGGCTTTGGCAAACATCATTTTGGATAACATACAACGTACTTTTTCGCCACCCGAAAGCACTTTCGCCGATTTCAAAGCCTCTTCACCTGTAAACAACATTCGCCCTAAAAATCCTCGAATGTTGACTTCCTCTTTTTCTTCGTCTGTTTGTGCATATTGACGCAACCAATCAACTAAAGAGTCGTTGCTTTGAAAATACGTCGAGTTGTCGTTTGGTAAGTACGAAGTTGTAATTGTTGTTCCGAATGTAAACGAACCTGTCGTTGGCTGTATGTTTCTGTTTAAAATTTCAAAAAAGGTTGTCAATGCAACGGAATTTCTAGAAATAAAAGCCACTTTATCGCCTTTGTTTAACGTAAAATTGATATCTTTAAACAAAACATCGCCATCAATAGATTTAGCCGAAAGATTTTCAATAGTAAGGATTTGATTTCCTGCATCTCTTTCCGTAGAGAATGTAATTCCAGGATATCTTCGTGATGACGGTTGAATTTCGTCTAAGTCTAATTTATCCAACAATTTACGGCGTGAAGTCGCTTGTTTTGATTTGGACGCATTGGCAGAAAAACGAGAGATAAACTCTTGTAACTCCTTGCGTTTGTCTTCCGCTTTTTTGTTTTTGTCTGCTCGTTGGCGTGCCGCTAATTGCGAAGATTGATACCAAAACGAGTAATTTCCTGTAAACAAGTTGATTTTTGAAAAGTCGATGTCGCAAATATGCGTACAAACCGTATCTAAAAAGTGGCGGTCTTGCGAGACATCAATAACCGTATTTTTAAAATCTAACAAGAAATCTTCCAACCACGAAATGGTTT
>DAOMPZ010000181.1:0-4377 GCA_035445045.1 Crocinitomicaceae bacterium
CGGAACAGGAGAATTTGAACGTACCTTGGTTATTTGTGACGAAGGTGGCTATGCCTCGTATTTGGAAGGTTGTACAGCACCCAAAAGAGATGAAAATCAGTTGCACGCAGCCGTTGTGGAATTAATCGCCATGGACAATGCCGAAATCAAATATTCGACTGTTCAAAATTGGTATCCAGGCGACAAAGACGGCGTAGGTGGTGTTTTTAACTTGGTAACAAAAAGAGGTTTGTGCGAAAAAGGAGCGAAAATTTCGTGGACACAAGTCGAAACAGGTTCTGCTGTAACGTGGAAATATCCGTCTTGTATCTTAAAAGGCGATAACTCAATTGGCGAATTTTACTCGGTTGCCGTTACCAACAATTATCAGCAAGCCGACACAGGTACGAAAATGATACACATCGGTAAAAACACGAAAAGTACGATTATTTCCAAAGGAATTTCCCACGGAAAATCGCAAAATTCATACAGAGGTTTGGTTTCCATTCAAAAAAGTGCCGAAAATGCACGAAATTTTACGCAGTGTGATTCCCTTTTGATGACCGATACTTGCGGTGCGCACACATTTCCGTATATCGAATGTAAAAACAGCACGGCAAAAATTGAACACGAGGCAACAACTTCTAAAATCGGCGAAGACCAAATTTTTTACTGTATGCAACGTGGTCTTTCCGAGGAAAAAGCGATCAGCTTGATTGTCAACGGATATTGTAAAGAAGTATTAAACAAACTCCCAATGGAATTTGCGGTCGAGGCACAAAAACTCTTAGCGATTAGCATTGAAAATTCAGTTGGATAAAATTAGATAAATTATGATTGAGATTAAAAATCTACACGCCTCTATCAACGGCAAAGAAATATTAAAAGGTTTGAATTTGACTGTAAAAGCAGGCGAAGTTCATGCAATTATGGGCCCAAATGGCGCAGGAAAATCGACGTTAGCATCGGTTTTGGCAGGAAAAGAAGATTACGAAGTAACGGATGGCGAAGTTATTTTCAATGGTAAAGATTTATTGGAATTAGACATCGAAGACCGAGCAAAAGAAGGTTTGTTTTTAGCATTTCAATATCCTGTGGAAATTCCAGGTGTTTCCAACATCAACTTTTTGCGTACTGCTTTGAACGAAATCAGAGAATACAAAGGATTAGAGCCGTTAGCAGCAAAAGATTTTATGAATTTAGTTCGTGAAAAGTCAAAACTCGTTGAATTAGATGCTAAATTGGCAAGCCGTTCAGTAAACGAAGGCTTTTCGGGTGGCGAGAAAAAACGCAACGAGATTTTCCAAATGGCGATGTTAGAACCGAAATTAGCTGTTTTGGACGAAACCGACTCAGGCTTGGATATTGATGCTTTGCGTATTGTTGCAAACGGTGTAAATACCTTAAAAACGAACGAAAACGCAACGATTGTCATCACCCACTACCAACGTTTATTGGATTACATTGTTCCCGATTTTGTTCACGTATTACACGACGGTCAAATTGTAAAAACAGGAACGAAAGAATTAGCCTTGGAATTGGAAGAAAAAGGGTACGATTGGCTGAAAAATAGTTAAGAATTAAGAGTGCAGAGTTAAGACCGATTTAGTTTCCCCCTTTGGAGGGGGATTAAGGGGGAGGACTCGTAAATACAAATCGAAAACAATGAACATTCAACAACATACAAAATTAACAGCTTTTTGCGCTGATTGGCAAGCAACAAAACTTCCAATTGAGCAAACTGTTTTGTCGCAAGCGAAAGAAGTTTTAGAAACACTTGATTTCCCGACTTCACGTGTTGAAAATTGGAAATATACACGTGTGGCGAAAATTGCCAACAAATCGTTTGTCATTTCAGATGATGCAACGCTTCATGCTTTGCCAAAATTACCGTTGACAGATGCGTATAACATCGTTTTTGTCAATGGAAATTATAATGCAAATTTATCTTCGCAAGTTTTTGAAAATGGGTTGACGGTTCAACTGATTGAAAATGCAAGCGATGCAAAAGCGCATATCGGTCAAGCAGTTAATTTAGAAAAAAATGTTTTTGCTGCGTTGAATACCGTTTATGCAACAAGTGGAGCATATATAAAAATTGATGCGAAAAAAGTTGTTGAAAAACCAATTCAGTTGGTGTTTGTAAGCACAGGAAATCAACACGTGGCGAATATTCGCAATGTAGTTGTCGCTGAAAAATTTGCGCAAGCACGCATTTCACAAGTTTTTGTCACAGATAATGCTACGGAATGTTTTGCGAATGTTGTTTCAGAATACTTTTTGGAAGATAGTTCAAATATTACCGTTGACAAAATTCAAAATGAAAACGAAACAGCTTTTCAAGTGGGTTTGGATTATTGCAAACAACCTCAAAATGCGATGTTTACTTTAAATACCATTACGCTAAGTGGAGCTTTGGTGCGCAACGATGTTTTTGTTGATGTAAATGGCGAAAATGCAACAACGAATTTGGCAGGAGCGTACATCTTAAAAGACAATCAACACGTTGATAATCATACTCGTATTAATCATTTTACACCCCATTGTAATTCGCACGAAAAATACAAAGGTGTGATTAACGACAAAGCAACGGCTGTTTTTAACGGTATGGTTTACGTTCACCCACACGCACAAAAAATAGATTCTTATCAGTCTAACGGAAACGTTTTATTGTCTGATACAGCAACAATTTATTCCAAACCCGAACTCGAAATTTACGCCGACGACGTAAAATGTTCGCACGGTTCAACGACGGGTCAGTTAGACGAAGAAGCGATTTACTATCTACGTGCAAGAGGAATTTCCAAAGATTCTGCTCGTGCTTTAATGGTTTCCGCATTCATCGGTGATGTCTTGGAAAGTTTAGATAGCGAAGAAATTGTGGATTATGTTCATGCTGTTTTAGAAGAACGGTTTGGGTGGGTGTTTTAAACATATTCAAAAAATAGCAAACTACTTCGTTGTTCTCAAATTCGGTAAAAGTCATGTACTTTCGTACACTCTTTTTATCTCATTCTCAACGCCTCGTATTTTATCTATTTTTGAACACGCTTATTGTTTTTATAAAATTTCGTTACTTCATCACCTCCAATTTCTTCATCACTCTCCCCTGCTCTGTCTCGATTCGAACGGTGTAAACAGCATTTGCTAAATGCGAAATATCAAAGTTTATGGTTGTTGCATTGGGATTTACGATAAACACAACTTTTCCTGTATTGTCAATTATCTGAATTTGATTCATGATAACGCCCAAGTGATTTTCAATCGTCACGTCTGTTGATGCAGGATTGGGATATAAAATAAAATCGGGATTACAACTTACGATAATGGATTTTGTAATGGTGTCACAAGCGTTGCTCATCGTTACAGTAATTTCATGTTCGCCATAACCTTCTATGATGTGTGTAACGGCTGTATCTTGCTGTGTTACCGTGCCAAAACTCCATTCAAACGTTTCGACTGCGCCTGCATCTTCTACGTAAAATTCAAACAAACATTGTGTTCTCATTTTAGCCTTGATGTCGCCTGTCACAAGTGCGGTGTCGCCTGCGAAAATGGAAATAGTTCCTGTATCAGAGCAGTTAAAAGCATTTGTAACGATTACTGAATATATCCCAAAACCATTCGTTGTTAGCGTTTGATTGGTTGTGCTGTCATTCCAAAAATACGTTGAACCGACATTTTCGGCATCTAAAACTGTTGAAAATTTGCTGTTACACGACAAAATATCACTTCCTAAATCAACCACAGGTTTTTCGTTAATGATTACGGTCATCGTTTCAGTGGTAGCACATTCATTTTCGTTCGGTGTGAACGTATAAGTTTCGGTGTTTATGTTATCAATCGCAGGCGACCACATTCCTGCAATGTTGTTGATTGACGTGTCGGACAGTATAAAGTTTTCTCCTTCACAAAATGGTCCAAGGTCGGTAAATATCGGTTGGATTTTCGGATTTACATTAATCGTTATTGAGGTCGTATCTGCGCAGTTGTTTGCATCTATTCCAATAACAGTATAAATTGTTGTGTCTGTCGGAAAAGTGTTTACGCTGTCCAAAACACCGTTATCCCACGTATAAGTCAATGCTCCACTTCCTGTCAAAACCAACGTATCACCAATGCAAAGTGTTGTTGCTGAAGCGTTCGCTGTTACGGTTGGCGGTGTATTCTCCGTAATAATAATCGTGTCCGATGCCGTGCAATTATGTACCGTTGTCACTTCTACAAAATACGTTCCTGCGGTATCTACAGCTAATATTTGATTGATTGAGCCGTCATTCCATGCGTACGTTGAACCGACATTTTGCGCATTCAACGTCATGCTAAAGTTTTCATTTTGACAATAGAAAACATCTCCACCTAAAGATATAATTGGTAAAGGATTTTCAACAACAATAA
>DAOMPZ010000182.1:0-4364 GCA_035445045.1 Crocinitomicaceae bacterium
GACAGGCAAATACGCTTCGGGCTGATAATAATCGTAATACGAAACGAAATATTCCACCCGATTGTTGGGGAAAAACTGTTTAAATTCGCCGTAAAGTTGTGCAGCAAGTGTTTTATTGTGCGACAAAATCAAAGTTGGGCGGTTAATTTCTTTAATAACATTCGCCATGGTAAAGGTTTTTCCGCTACCTGTCACGCCCAACAAAGTTTGATATTTTCTATCATTCTCAATACCTTCCACCAACTGCTTAATCGCTTGTGGCTGATCGCCTGTCGGTTGAAAATCTGAAACTAATTGAAAATCCATTTTAATTTTTTTTCAAAAATAAGGTGTTTTTGGGGAAATTAGGGATTTTTTGTGTTTTTTTCTTCGGCAGGGGTTAAAATTATCTGCCATGAATATCGGTCGTTCCGATGGGATTGATTAACATTTGTAAGTTCCATCGGGACGGTTCATTTCATTCGCACGGATTTTAATCCGTGTATTTATTTTCTGTCCCGAAGGGACTTACCCGTTACAATCTGCACTCTTCACTCTGTACTCTTCACTCGAAAATAATATCCTTTCGTTATCTCGTCTAACTGAATTTCGTTGGTGCGTGTAAATTCCGTGTCGAAGCGGTTTAAAATTCCGTTTTGAGGTACAGTTAAAGCTGCGGCAACATCAATAAACAACCATTTGTCGTTTGTCTGTTTGATGTCATCAACGTTCCAAACAGAGAAAATATTTTTTGCTTTTAATTCTTCTATCGCATTGCCGTACAGCGGATTAACCGTCCATTTTTGAAATAATTTTTGGTCGTAGTAATACAAAAATGCAGGTGTAAATTCCCGTGGGCAAATCACAACCGCATACTTTTCCGCAAGAGCTTGACGAACGGTGTCTGCGATGTGTGGCGCATTGCGTTTGGTTGGTTGTGAAAGTGAAAAAGTTGCGCCGAAAAGAACAATCACAATCAAACTCGAAAGCTCGTATATTTTTTTGTTCACAAATAAATAATCAAGGGCGTAAACCAAAATTAAAATGTATGCAAACGAACCGTAAATCAAATAACGGTCTAAATACATCGGTACTTTAAACGAAATCAAAAACATTCCGAAAAAAGAAATCGCAAACCACGTAATCAACAACTTAGTTGCTGTCATAAGGCTTTTGTTTTTATCCAAAATGTATTTAACGACTGCCGAAACAATAATCACAATCCCAATGACGGTCACAACGGGTTTGTTGGAAAATTTCCACAGCATATTGTATAGATCTTCAAATGAACTAGCTGGAGCAAGCCATGTTTTACCTGCATTATCACTTAAAATAAAATGTTGTAAAACAATCGGTATCAATGGAGTATATAAAACAATCATTGCTAAAATATACAGCAAATAATTTCGGACATTGTGTCGGCGTGTGTCTTTGTCCCAAAACCAAGCGAGCGTTTGAATAAGCAACAGAAAAAATCCAAAATAATGGCTATAAATCAGTAAGCTATTGACCAAAACTAATAAAATCCACATTTTGAATGGTGCAAATTCCTGCCAAACTTTCCAATACAAAAGCATGGAAATGACTGATAATAAACCAAATAAACTGTAAACTCTGATTTCGTGCGCATATTGCAAATGGTAAACCGAAAACGTATAAATCAAACTGACGATAAACGGAAAAACACCTTGTTTTAATTTGTTCGCCAAAATAAACAAGAAAAAAGCTGTTAATGCACTAAAAATCAAAGGTAAAATGCGTATCCATTGCACGGAAATATCGCCCAACTGAATCCAATAATGCAGTAAAAGTTCAAACAAAGGCGGATTGTTTCCTTTGAGAAGTTCCGAAATAATAACGCTCGGCGACATCTGCGCATGATACAAGGTAAATGGTTCATCGCCACTCAAAGGATTGTGTCCCAAGTGCAAGGAACGTAAAATTAAATTCAATACAAAAAAGAAAAACGCACCAACAATCACTTGTTTTGGGGTTAATACAAATTGCCTATTTCGGGTTATCGCTCTAATCATTTTCTAATTTTAAACCGCCCTCTTTCATCGAATACGGACTTAACCAAACGTCATTTACGTGCAATTTATTGAATATCCACTTAATTTTTACTGCCGTAATTGGCCCCATCAATTTACGAATAGGAATGATAAATTCGTGTTCGTCACGTTGTTGCGTGGTAGAATAAACCAACCAATCCAACACTTCGTTTAACTTCTGAAAATCAAATTGATAGCTTTTTCTATTGTGTGTAAAATCTTGTAAATGTATCATTTCGTAAAAAGTTTCAAAAACGCCCGATGCGCCAACCAAAGACGTAGTAGTATATTCATCTAATTGATTTCCAACGACATTATCCAACCAATTTTCAATCATCACAATATCGCTTTCGCAAAGTGGGTCGCCTGTTTTTAGTCCTTGAAAAATGCGTGAAATTCCGATATTCAGACTAATTTTTTTGTCAATTCCTGCGTTGTTTGCCAAAATAAATTCCGTACTTCCACCGCCAATATCCATGATAACGGCTGGTTTTTCAAACGAATGTGTCCACGAAATACCTTTGTAAATTAATTCTGCTTCACGCTCGCCCGAAATTACGTCCACCTCAATGCCTGTTTGCGCTTTGACTTTCGTTAAAAATTCAACCGAATTTTGCGCATCACGAATAGCGGAAGTTCCTAAAGCAGTGATTGAGACGACATCAAATTCATCGCACGTTTGCTTAAATTTTTTCAAAGCATTCAGCGCACGCATTTGCGAATCAAGCGTAAGTTGTTGTTTATTAATACCGCCCAAACCAATAGCCACACCGACTTTATCCGTGTGCAAAGTGTCAAAATCATTTGTTCCGACATCTGCAATCAACAGATTAAACGTATTTGTACCTAAGTCAATGACGGCTTTTTTCATGGTCGTTGGATAATATCTTCTCGTTTTATTACTCCATTAAAGCGACCTTCTTCATCTATCAATTTAGTGCTGTAATAAGGTAAACAACCCGCTCTCATTTCTACAACCTCTCTTTTGTAATAGTATAATGTAACATCTATAAAATGTGTAAAATACGATGTTATTTGAACTTCTTCGATTAGCTTAGTGTTGTAATTAGGTCTTCTAAACGTGCATTTATTCGCATCAGGCAATTCTAAACTGTCAGGTACGGTAGCAACAACAGAATAAAAATCAGGTACAATCGAATCAAAATAGAAAGTTCCGTCAGCGTAAGTGTACGTTTGTTTTACAGTTTGTTGCTGCTCATCTTTTAATTCAACAAAAAAATGTTTGGCAGGCTCATCGTTTATATAATTCAAATGTCCTTTGATTTTTCCAAAACCGTCTTGTCCCAAAGTTATTTGAGATATAAAAAGGAAACAAATTAGTAAAATTCTCATGGTTATTTATTTTAGGGTCGTTGGATAATATCTTCTCTTGAAATATGGTTGTTAAAGCGACCGTCATAATCAATAAGATACGGTGGCAGTGGCGGTACCGTACGAGGTGGGAATATTTGAATATCTTCACGTGTAATACGTTTGTCTATAAGTGTATAATTTATAAAATGAGTAAAATTGGTTGTTATTTCAATGCTTTCAATTAGGTCTGGTGTTTTTATACAAAATTTATTAGGTAATGCTAAACTGTCGGGAATGATAGCAATAATCCAATAAAAATCTGGAGCAATCGAATCAAAGTAAAAAGTACCGTCATTGTATGTGTAGGCTTGTTTTACAGTTTGATTTTTTTCGTTCATTAATTCAACAAAAAAATGCCCAGCAGGTTTGTTTCCATAATTCAAATGTCCTTTGATTTTCCCAAAACCGTCTTGCCCAAAACTTATTTGGGATATAAAAAGGAAACAAATTAGTAAAATTCTCATCGTCGTTTTGGTTTTTAGTGAAAAACGTATGTTCAAATGTATAAAAAGTTTTTGAATGGAGCAAGAAAAAATGAGTGAAGTGTGGGAGTGGTTTATTTAATATTCATGTTCTTTTTTTACATTGCTTAAAAAAAGAACCCAAAAAAGCTAGTCGCCGTGATTTTTTTTCGACACCCAAGCCTTCCTCATCGGCTAAAGATCAAAAACTTGCTTCGCTTCGAACAGTTTGCTCTTTTTTAGCCGACTTCGTCGCTTGTGTCCCGTCGAAAAAATCAATGCGACCGTCTCGTCTTCGAGCGTGGGTTTTTGTCAACCGTCATAACGTCGTAATATCCTAAAATCTTTCAGCGAAGTGGGTCTTTTGTCTAAAATACATATCTTTACCAAATGAATTTAACCCCGACAAAAAATCATTTGCAACACGAAAAATCGCTGTATTTGCAACAACACGCTAGCAATCCAATCGCTTGGTTTCCGTGGTCTGACGAGGCTTTTG
>DAOMPZ010000183.1:0-4335 GCA_035445045.1 Crocinitomicaceae bacterium
AATTGACAGTAAAATTATTTTCAGTTGGAACTGCATGACCGTTATCGGTTTACTTGATGTGGCACTCGCCTTGCAAAACGATATTTATTTTGAAAAAGCTCTGACGTTGACCGAAAAACTCGAACAGCAATTCACGGACGAAACGCACATTTACCGTATCAACGACGGCTCTCGAAAAATCAATGGTTTTTTAGACGATTATGCTTTTTATATTCGCTTGTGCATTCAGTTACATCAATATACGTTAGCTGAAATTTGGTTAGAAAAAGCCGTTTTTTGGCTGGAACGCATAACGGAAATTTTTGGCAAGCAAAACAATTTATTTTATTATTCCGAGACCGATAATTTATTGATTACCAAAACAATTGAAACCGAAGATAATGTTATTCCGTCTTCCAACAGCGTTTTGGCAAATTGCTATTGGGATTTGGGCGTTATTCATGCCAACGAAACATGGTTAAACACCGCTGTTCAAATGCTCCAATGCGTGCAATCGGGTATGGAAAATTACGGTTCGGGTTATTCTAATTGGGCGATTTTACTGCACAAAATTCTAAAAGGCGATTTACTTGTGAATTATTTGGGTAAAATTTCTTCGGAAAGTCATTTACAGCAATTACGCCGTTTGCATGACATTGCTTTGTTTAAATCAAACGCTCAATTTGAAAAAGAAAACACCTTTGAAATATGTCATTTACGACAATGCAAACTGCCTGTTGTAGGGTTTGAACAGATTTTTGAGAATGTAAAAAAAGTTTTGAGCTAACATAGATTTAGTCTGATTAATTATTTTTTTCATTTTTCATTGTAATTTCATTTTTTTATGTACTTTTAGCTAAATTTTAATTTAATAAATATGGAAGATTACATTTTTTTAGCTGTCGGAGTTGTTGTATTTTTTAGCCTTTTCTTTATCGTTAAGGAGCAAAGTTCCGTTATTATTGAGCGTTTGGGGAAATTTCACAAAGTTGCTGGTTCGGGTATTAACTTTAAAATCCCATTTATTGACAAAAAGGCGGCAACGTTGAATTTGAGATTGCAACAGTTAGACGTTTTAGTTGAAACAAAAACATTGGACAACGTGTTTGTGAACACTAAAATCTCTGTTCAGTATCAAGTTGTTAGAGAAAAAGTAAAAGAGGCTTACTACTCTTTGAACAACCCTACAAGTCAAATTTCATCGTATATTTTTGACGAAGTTCGGGCAGCCGTTCCGAAATTGGATTTAGATGATTTATTTTCTAAAAAAGATGAAATTGCAATTTCGGTAAACGAAAGTATCGCAGGAATTATGGACGATTACGGTTATGCCATTATCAAAACATTAATCACGGATATTGACCCCGATTCCAAAGTAAAAGAATCTATGAACCGCATCAATGCGGCAAAACGTGACCGTGAAGCAACTATCCAAGAAGCTGATGCGAAGAAAATTACGATTATCAAAGAGGCAGAAGCAGAAGCAGAATCTAAGCGTTTAGCTGGTGAGGGTATTGCGAAACAACGTTTGGAAATTATCCGTGGTTTCAAAGAATCTGTTGAAGATTTTCAACGCAGTTTAAAAGATGTTACGCCAAACGAAGTCATGCAATTTGTGTTGATGACACAATATTTCGATACGTTAAATAATATCGGAACAAACTCTAAAAACAGTTCTATTTTAGTTCCACACACACCTGGAGCATTAAAAGATTTCCAAGAACAAATTATTACAGGAACGCTTTTAGCGGAAAAATCTAAAAAATAATTTTTAAAGTTAAGATTTAAGAGTGCAGCGTTAAGTATAGTCTGCACTCTTTTTTTAATCAATCATTGTAATACATGATAAAAAATATTTTACCACATAGCAACATAGATTTTATTGCGCAAGTCGTACATAGATTACCTCTGGTAAAACACATAGACAATAGCTATGTTTTGCCAAGGGTAAACTATGTCAAAACTTCTTCTTTATCTTTTTCCTATGTATCTATGTGGTTTAAAATGAATTAAACATATTTTATCATGTAGTGAAATTATTATTTTAAATAAAACCATGTCAGCAACAAACACCAAAACACCGAACGAAGTTTTTGAAATAATGATGAACAAAGACTATTTTTCGCAATGGTTAGGATTGGAATTTATCGCTATTTCGGAAGGAAGTTGTCAATTAAAATTTTCGGTCAAAAAAGAAATGTTGAATGGTTTTCATTCCATTCACGGTGGTATTTTATTTAGTGCCGCAGATTCGGCATTCGCTTTTGCCTGCAATTCGCACGGTTGGGCAACGGTCGCTTTGGAATGTTCCATTTCTTACGCTCGACCAGCTTTTGAGGGACAAACCTTAACGCTTACTGCAAGCGAAATTCACCGTGGGAAAACAACAGGAATTTACGAAGTAAAAATCACAAACGAAGAACATAAATTAGTTGCTTTGTTTAAGGGCATTGCTTTTAATACGCAGAAGTTGCATTAGAGAACATTACTAAAATTAAGACACTTACGCTCACAAAAAAGCAATTGATACTTTTTGTTGCTCTTTGTTTTATTCCGATACTTTCTATTCCTGTTTATGTGAAGTATAAAGCTCGACACAGTATTTATGCGAACGTTGCAAATGTCAAAAATACTGAATTTGCGATTGTTTTAGGTGCTGCAATCCACAACAATCAACCTGGAAATTATCTAAAAAATAGATTAGATGATGTAATTACATTGTACAGAAATGGCAAGGTTGATAAAATATTGATTTCAGGAGATAACGGCGAAGATGCGCACGATGAGATTTCAGTAATGAACAATTATCTTGTTAAAAATGGAATTCCTCAAAATATAATATTTGGCGACTACGCTGGATTTGATACTTATTCGACAATGGAGCGAGCAGCTAAATTATTTGATATAGAAAACGCTATCATTGTCTCGCAAGGGTTTCATCTTCCGAGAGCAATTTATATTGCAAGACAAAAAGGAATTAACGCAACAGGTTATGCAACAAAACAATCGTTAGGCAAACGAAGATACTTTGTTAGAGAGTATTTTGCGACGATAAAATCATATTTTGATTGTTTGAGAAATAGAAAACCAAAGTATTACGGAGATAAAATTGACACCAACAAAGGAACGAATATAAATTTGGAACAACTAAACAAAAATTAAATATACGAACAACTTCGTATTGCCTATGCGAAACACCTTGCCTACTTTTGTATTATAAATCCATAAAACACAACGTTATGAAAAATCAAATTTTAAGACTGAGTGTTATCTTATTTTTGTTGATGACCTCATTTACCGTATTTTCCCAAGGAAAAAAAGATTGGCTTGTTGCCTATCCGATAACCTCTTATATTGTAGAGGAAGACAATGTTATAATTGTCCAAGCGCAAATTCCCGATAATTTGCCCGCATTAAAAATTGAGAAAGATGCCTATACAATACTCAAAAAATCGTACGGTAACGATGAAAACGCAGAAAATATAGAGGGCGGAGCGATGAAATGTATGTTAATCAAAGGCGAATATCACTATTTGGCGTGTAAATCAGCGGACATTTCGTTTAAACCTGTTGCGGGTGACCTCCTATTTTATTTTATCAAAAAACCGTCAACAGCTAAGTTATCGTTAGTTCCTATTGCCTCAAAAAGTATTAGCTTTTCAGATGTCAACGATAACGAAATTTGCAACGCAGGAACAGTCATGTCAAAATGGTCAAAAGCGCAAAACGCACAAGCAATTGACGACATGATAAAAGACATTAAATCCGTTGGAAATTATTATTTGGAAAATGGCGAAATTGAAAACTATGCTATCAACGAAGGGCGTTACAAAGGCAGAAAATTATTTGATGTCATGGCAAGTTGTACAGCTACAGACGTCGATGCTTTTCTAAAATATGCTGCTGCTCGATTTAACAAATACGCAGGTCAAAATTGGCGAATTTCGGAAGTTTTCGCAACGTGGGTAAACGCAGGTGCGCCGTCCGTGGAAAAATAATTTAACTTTTTAGCTAAAAAGCATACAATAACTAAAAATTGTGTGCTTTTTTCATTTGTTTAGCTTACATTTGTTAACATCTAAAATTTATTTTTATGGTTTCAATTCAATCAAAAACAGGAAGTAACAATTATGAAACGGTAATTATTTCCTCATCGGGACACACACTTATTTCTGATGAACCCGAAACATTAGGCGGACAAAACAAAGGAATGTCGCCCGATGAATTAGTGATAGCGGCACTTGCAAGTTGTACTTCGGCGACGTTAAAGATGTATGCCTCGCGAAAAACATGGGATTTGCAAGAAGTAAAAACGAACATTCAATTTATCCATGGCGAAAAACCAAGCGAGTTGCC
>DAOMPZ010000184.1:0-4270 GCA_035445045.1 Crocinitomicaceae bacterium
ATATGATTTCCAACGTGTTTTGAAAAAGTCAACATGCCTGCTTTGTCGTTTTTCAAAATCGTCACGTTCGACAAAACAAGTGTGGAATTAATCGCATAATCGAGTAAAGTCATTTCATTAAACGGCATACGCATCGCACGACCCAAATCAATAAACGAATAAATTGGTTGTGAACGTTCGTCTTCGTATTGATTGACCATTAAGTTGTTCGTTTTGGCGTTCGCTTTCCAATTGATAAAACGATATTCATCACCTCGTGTGTAATCACGGATATGCTCAAATTCGAGTGTCGAACCGATACGTCGAATACGCTTAACACCAAGTTCGCTCAAACGATTAGTTGTCGCCATGAGCATATATTTACGCAACTGTATAAAAGACGGATAGCACGGCAGTTCGAGCGGTTTGTCTAACACAATTTTTCGCTCAATTAAACCCAAATGACGGACAAAAACGATACATTTCCCAAAGTGATAAACACCTCTTTTGACAGGTCGCAAGTGGTACGCAAATGAAATTGGATTGTGAGGAATTAATTCTTTTGTAAAATGCGAAGTTCGGTTTTGTAATTGTATCGGTAATTCCTCGATAACACGAACATTTACCTTCGTTGGATAAAAACTTTCAAGTGTAATTTCAAATGGATTTTCATCGCCATTGGAAAACTTGTCGGGGTAATTACGTGTTATTTTTATTGTACTTTTTCGGTTAAAAAGAAAGATGATTTCTCACAGTAAAATACAAATAAATACAAAAAGTAAAATTTTAGAAACCAGCATCAACCCATGGAAAAAGAACGCCAAAATAAAGAGCGTTGCCAAGCCTAAAAGTGCGTAGAAAAAGCGGTTGGTAAAATAAAGGTTTCTAAAAAATTTCATCAATGTGGAATTTCAACAGAGTCGATGATTTGTTGTATAATTTGTTGACTGCTAAAACCTTCCATTTCTCGTTCAGGCGTTAAAATAACACGGTGTCCGATGATAGGATAAGCAACATATTTTACATCTTCGGGCGTTACAAAGTCACGTCCGTTGATAGCAGCTAAGGCTTTTGAAGCATCCATGATTGCCAACGATGCACGTGGCGATGCTCCTAAAGTCAAACTGGCATTATCTCTTGTTTTGTTGACAATTTGGGCGATGAGTTCCAAAATTTGCTCGTGAACAAAAACTTCTTTGACTAATTTTTGAAACGTAACTAATTCTTCTTTTGAAATAACGGTATTTACTACTGTTTCTTTTTCGATATTTTTGCGCTCTTGTTGTGCTTTTAGCAATTCAATTTCGTGTTCTAAACTCGGATAATCAACATTTATTTTAAACAAAAAACGGTCTAATTGTGCTTCGGGTAAACGGTATGTTCCTTCGTGTTCAATTGGGTTTTGAGTAGCAAAAACCAAAAATGGAGCGTCCAAAAGATGTGTTTCGCCGTCTGCTGTGATTTGTTTTTCAGCCATACATTCAAAAAGTGATGCTTGCGTTTTGGCAGGCGCACGGTTAATTTCATCAATCAAAACGATGTTTGCAAAAATAGGCCCTTTGACAAAGTTAAATTCATTGTTGCGCAAGTCTAAAACTGATGTTCCTGTTACATCGGACGGCATTAAATCGGGTGTAAATTGAATACGACTGAACGATGCGTTAATGGTTTTTGCCAAAAGTTTTGCCGTTATGGTTTTCGCCACACCTGGAACGCCCTCAATCAACGAATGACCGCCTGCAAGTACCGAAACAAACAGGAAATCAAGCATTTTTTCTTGTCCAACGATTACTTTTTGTATTTCTGCTTTTGCCTCATTTACTTTCGTTTGTAAATCTTTGGTGTCGATACGACTTTCAAAAGGCTTAAATTTTTCAAATTCACTCATAACATTTATTTACAATGTGACAGTAAAAGTAATAAAAAAACGGAAACGCAATGAAAACTTTTTAATTCCCTAAAAATTATTAATTTTGGGCTATGCGATTTTTAGTTTTGCTTGTGTTTTTATTCATTTCATTCGTGTCAACAGCTCAAATTGACACATTAAATGCTATTGGAGATACAATTATTGCCGAAAATGCAACACCGCTTGATTCAATAAAAAATGACCGAATTGACCAAATAATTGGCTCTGCAAAAAAATATTTAGGTATTCCGTATCGGTATTCAGGTACTTCGCCTGCAGGATTCGACTGTTCAGGGTTTATTTATTATATGTTGAAAAAATACGACATAAATATCACACGTTCAAGTGCTTCCATGGCAACGTATGGAACACGCATAAAATTGGCAGATGTTCGCAAAGGCGATTTGTTGTTTTTTAGCGGTAGCAAAATATCTAAAACCGTCGTTGGACACGTTGGAATGGTTGTCGAAAATGAAAACGGAATTATCAAATTTATTCATTCAGCAAATAACGGAGGAGTTCAAATTACAACTTTTAACGGAAGTAAATATTACGTTCCACGGTTTATTTCGGCGAAACGTTTGGAGTATTGAAAAACCGATGTTATGATTTTAGGACATTATTACGTTGGACAAAATGACATTATGATGTTAGGACGTTAATCTCAATCAAGTCTTTCAGCGTAGCGGGTCTTACGTCTTTTTTCTTATAGCGAAGCGGGTCTAAATTAAACTATTCAAAAACAACATTGTATCTACATCATCGGCGAAATCTGAAATATTTGGCGTTTGCGCTTGTCCGAAAGGAACGTGATTTTTTCCGATAACGACTTGGATATTTTCTTTATTATCAGAAAGATAGCGTTCAATGTCGGATTGATTTTCATAAAAATGATAATGCAACATCGCTAAAGGCGAATGGAGGTCGTTGCTTTCCTTTAGAATTAAAAAACCATTCTCTAAAAAAGGAATTTGATTGAGTAAATGTATCGCACGATTATAATCAAAATTGTTGACATATTTGTTGTGGTTGATGATGTCGCCATGTTCAAAAATTCCCTCAAAAAATCGGTCTAAAACATAGTTTTTGGGCAATAATAAATGTGAAACGTTCCGACAGCCTAAGCCAAAATAGGTAAAAATATCTTTCCCTAATTCAAAAAGTTCTTCTTTTGTTTCCGTACCGTCCAAAACAGCAATAGACGTTCGGTTTCGTCTGAAAATATGCGGATATTTTCCAAAATATTCTTCAAAATATTTCAACGTGTTGTCACTTCCCGTGGCGATGACAGCATCAATATCTTTGAGTGCGCTTTTTGCAAGTGCTATTCGTTCGCCAAAACGCTTATCAATTATAATTAAAAGGGATACCAATTCAGGTAATAACGTTTGGTCGTCCGAGGATAATTTAACCGTAATTTTATTTCCCGATAGTAGTACGCATAAAAAATCGTGAAAGCCCACAAGTGGAAGGTTTCCTGCCATGATAACAGCCACGTTTTTAGGTGTTTCATTGAACTTGTAAGCAGATGTAAAAGCGGTTAAAGTATCGTGTTGTAACATTTCGCCATGCGACAAAAGACTAAATTGAACCGATTTTTTGGTAAACCAACCGTTAAAGTGAATTTGACGGTTTATCGTTGTTTGGATTTGCAAATACTGGTGTTCGCTAATCGCTTCAAAATTTTGAAAAGGCTTTTCGTCAGCAACTGCACGCATGATGTTACCTAATTGTACCAAACCGTTGATAATTTCTTCTTGCTTCACTTTTTTTCAATATTTCGGACAAAAATACAATACTTATTATTAATATTACCCTTTAAAATTCAATCGTATGAAAAAATACATTTTACTTTTCGGTGTAGCATTAACGCTTTTCTCGTGTAAAGAAATAAACGAAAAACGTCAATTTTTTGGCGAGTGGTTGGTATTGAAAAAAGAGCAAAAAAACGAAGATGGCACATTTACCGACATTACAAAAAATTGTGATTTGGACGATAACGAGGCTTATCGCAACATGGGAACGTGGTATTACGAACCAGGGAAAGAAAAGTGTGAGGATGCCGAATTACCGACTTTAGGGAAATGGAATTATGATAGATCCAACAAACGTATTGTTTATTCAAATAGCGCAAACATGAACGTTTCAGAAGCTTACGTTGTTTCTATTGACGGCGATGGAATGGTTCTGGATTTTCGTAATTCAAGCGTTGAACACATCGTTCGGATAACATATAAAAAGGTTAAGTAATCGTAGTGTTTTTTTAATAAAAAAGCCTGATTATTTGATAATCAGGCTTTTTCTCACTGTACTCGGAGCGGGACTTGAACCCGCACGGGCTAACGCCCACAGGATTTTAAGTCCGGCGTGTCTACCAATTCC
>DAOMPZ010000185.1:0-4269 GCA_035445045.1 Crocinitomicaceae bacterium
AAAAAATCAATGCGACCGTCCCGTCTTCGAGCAAAATTTTTCTTTAAAACCAAGATTTCTACGCTTCGGCTTTGTTCAAGACTATGTGTTCCGCCAAAGGCGGACTATATTCGCCTTTCTTTCGTGTCATTTTGAGTAAAAACAAACTTTGCGACTTATCTTGGTAAACCAATTTAATAAATATATTCTTACTTTTGTAGAGAGTTTCCAACAGGGATTTTTTTAGGATATGATACAGCACAACATTGATTTAAAACCATTCAACACATTTGGCATTTCTGCAACAGCCGAATTATTTACCGAAATTAATCAAATTTCTGATTTACAATCGCTTGCGTTAAAATCTTCCGATGATTATTTGATTATTGGTGGCGGTAGTAATTTGCTTTTTACGCAAAACCCAAAAGGCTTGGTTATCAAGAATAATTTGAAAGGAATTTCAATTGTTCGGGAAGATGATGAGAATGTTTATGTGAAAGTTTCCGCAGGCGAAGTTTGGCATCAATTTGTACTTTATGCCATTCAGCAAAATTGGGGTGGAATTGAGAATTTATCCCTTATTCCTGGGAGTGTGGGCGCAAGTCCTATGCAAAATATTGGAGCGTATGGCGTGGAAATCAAAGATGTGTTTGAAGAATTAGAGGCGTTTCATATCGACAGTAAAGAAATTCATCGTTTTACGAGCCAGCAATGTCAATTTGGTTATCGTGAAAGTGTTTTCAAACGTCATTTAAAAGGACAATATATCATCGTTTCGGTAACGTATCGTTTGAGTAAAAATCCAAAAATTAACAGTTCGTATGGTGCTATTTCCGCTGAATTAGAGTCCGCAGGCGTGACACAACCAACAATAAAAGACATTAGCGATGCTGTTATTCGTATTCGCTCGTCTAAATTGCCCAACCCAGCAGAAATTGGAAATGCAGGAAGTTTCTTTAAAAATCCCGTTGTTCCGATTGCCTTATTTGAGCAGTTAAAAGAAAAATATCCGCACATTCCATCTTATCCGATAAGTGAAACGGAAATCAAAATTCCTGCAGGTTGGCTCATCGAGCAAGACGGTTGGAAAGGTAAAACCATTGATAATTACGGCGTTCATAAAAATCAAGCCTTGGTTTTGGTCAATTACGGCGGTGCTGACGGCAAAGCAATTTATGATTTATCAACCAACATTATTACGTCCATAAAAGCCAATTTCGGAATTGAATTAGAACGTGAAGTGAATATTGTTTGATTAATCCCCAACGACCGTAATAAATCCTGTTTTCTTAATGTCGTATTCTGCATCTAAAGTGTAGAAATATGTACCTGGTGTGAGGTCTTTTCCGTTGGTTGTTTTTCCTTTAAAACAGTTGGAGCAATTCAAATCGGGGTTGTCTTTTGAGTTTTTAACTTCAAAAACGACATTTCCCCAACGGTTGAAAATACGCAAGGTGTAATCAATACAACTGTTAAAGTTTGGCATAATTTGCTCTAAATCAACTTGGTTGTTACCCACTTGGCTTTTTGTACTCAATACATTCGGGAATTCAATATCGGCTTTTCCTTCTAAAATTTTAATTGGTTGCACAAGTTCCACAATACAACCTCTTGTGTCGGTTACTTTCAAACGTATGTCGAATGGTGCGGCACTTTCAAAGTATTGCGAAAAGTCAACCGTCGTGTAATCAACCGTTTGGTCGTTGTAAATATCCCATTCGTAGGTCAAATCAAGGTTGTTAAGCGATTTGGCATCAGCGTGGAAATTCCCAATTTGAAAACAACTTGGCTCAAACTCAATCGTCGCCGTTGGATTGGCATACACTTCAAACGAAACAACTTTTTCAGTCGTACAACCGTTGGAACTTGTTACGATGAGTGTTGCCGTGTAGTTTCCTGCGCCATTAATCGTAATGGTCGGATTAGTTTCGGTACTTGTTGTCGTTTGTTGTGTGGACTGATTGGTAATTGTCCATTGATACGTAGAAATCGTTTCGGGCGCACCGATACTCGCTTGACTTGTGAAATTTGACGGTGTATTCAAACAAACATTATTGGTCGAAATTGTCAACGTCGGTGGTTCTTTGTAATCAATCGTAACGCTAACCGTTTTTTGACAATTATGCGCATCTGTCACAACCACTTGATGCGCACCTGGCGATAATTGCGTAGCAGTTGCCGTGCTTTCTTGATTATCCCACAAGTACGTGTAATTTGGCGTTCCTCCTGTTGCCGTTACGGTTGCATTTCCTGTGTTCGTTACCGTACATTCAATAATGTTGTTGGCTACAGCTGAAACAATCAATTCCGTTGGCTCTGTAATTGTTACACTCACACTTTGTTGGCAATGAATAGAATCTTCAACGATTAATGTATAATTTCCTGCGGTTAAATTGTTGTTGATAGCATTATTCGAACCGTTGCTCCACGAATAGGTATGTGTTCCAATGCCACCTGTTGCGGTTGCCGAAATCGAGCCTGTTGCATTACTGAAACAATCCACGTTTTGAATGGTTGTGTCAATTTGAATATCACTCACGTAAACCGTAACCGAATCGGTAATTGTACAAATTTGATAAAAACTAATATCGTCCAAAGCGTAGTCATTACCTGGTTGTGCGCCACTTGTTTCTGCTATACAAATCGTTGCACTTGTTTGATTTCCAGAGTTCCAAATTACATAAAATTGATTCCATTGACAAACACCCAAAGGCGTATTTTGCGGTTGCCCGATTGGCGTTCCATTAATGGAAAAACCTAAGGTTGAGGTCGAACCCGATGAATTTAAATTGGTCAACCAAGTCGAAAAGGCGTAATCTGTGTTAGGCATGACTTGTATCGTTTGACACCAAACATTCGCACCGCCAGCCACACCATTTGTACCATTTGCACCGTCAGCAATGAGCATATTTCCAGTTCCACTGGTATGGTCGGCACAGTTTTGCCACCAGTTGTTAGAAATAGTTTTCCCGACAGTATAATGCCCTGGCCCACCAAGCGGATTGGGAGGACTAAGTAAATAACCTGTATAAAAGCCTGTATTTCCACTTTCAAAATCACCATTTACAACCAAGTTATTGGATAATTGCACTTGTGAACTGACTGTGTAAGTTGTTGTCACAGTAGGGTTTGCCGTTGGATTAGCAACCGTTGTACTACTTAATCCTGTGGCAGGCGACCAACTGTAATTTAACGCTGTTCCTGCTTGTAGTTGGGCGGAATTATTTTTGCAAATATATTGGTCTGTTCCTGCGGAAAAAAGCGTTTGCGGAGCTTGAAGTGTCGTAACAACAACGCTATCGCAACCTGTCACAAGGCTTTGAATGGTACTTGTGTAAACGCCTGTTTGTGAAACCGATTGACCGTCAGGCAAGACAAAAGCACTATTGGCACACAAAGTAATTGTTTGCTGTGTGGTGTCAGGAGCATGAATGACAACATTTTGGTACAAGGTATCCGAAGAACAATCTAAGAAACGGACTAATTGAACATTATACGTTCCAGCTGATGTAAACGTATGTGAAGGATTGAAAAGCGTACTTGTATTGGCAATACCGCTCGCTGGGTCTTTAAAATCCCACTTAACAGAATCTAAATAACTCGCTCCCGAAAGCGTAAAATCTGTTTGCTCGCCAAAGCAATGATGACTATAACTAATATCACTTGTATTGAAAAACGACTGAATAAAAGGAGGCAAGCCAAGTACACATTTTCTGCTGTTTAAACTAACAGCATTATTTTGTAAATTACAACCTGTTCCGACAACATTTGGATTATGAATGACACCAAGTGTAAACAATTGCGTTTCAGCAGTATAAATTTTTCCGTCAGGACCTAATTGTAACGCTCCACCTCGATAATTTGGACGTGATGCTCCACCACCTGCTAAATCGCCGATATAAACTTTAGAATTTGGAATATTACCTGCGGTCAAATCCCATTGGAACAAGCCCCAATTCGTGATACTTGCTGCGTATAAAACTTTGCTGTTTGGCGAAAAAGCAATACCGTAATTTCCGCCTGTTGTTCCTCCATTTGACAATGTTCCTAAATTTATCGGATTAGAAACAACACCTGTTGCCGTATTAAAATCAACAATTTCGATACCACTTCCACTTGATGCAGATGCTAATTTAGAACCATCGGGTGTAGCGGTTAGATAACCCCAATTTTCGCCATTTGTCGTACTTACAACAGAAGTTACAGGCGAACTTACATTAATACCGTTACAATCAACCAAGAAAGCGATGTAATTTTGTGCAGTTGAATTTCCCCTACCGATAACCCAAA
>DAOMPZ010000186.1:0-4268 GCA_035445045.1 Crocinitomicaceae bacterium
CCATTGGGTATTCGGGTTTTTTGGTCGCCAATATTCCCGACACGCTGATTTGCCAATCGCCGTTATTGATAAATTCATCAACCGAAGTGTCACGCCCTTGGACAACCGTTGTAACAATGTTTTTGGTGCGGTTTAATTCCAATACAGCGTTTTCAAGCAACAAATCAACTTGACCAGGTTTGCCTAAAAATGTCAATGGTTGCCAAAGTGGCAAACCAAAAACAGAACCTTTGCCGTAGTCTTTCATTTCGGCAAGTGCAATATTTTCGTAACCGATAGCTATTTGCGTAGCCTCTTTCATCAAGGCGTTATATTCAACCTGCGAACCTCGAAAGTTGAGAGCTTTATTTACAGCAACAGCAAGCGCAGGATTATAATGAATATCCGATGCCATAACTGCCAAATCCTGTATTTTAAACTCCATTTTACTACGCTTTAAATATTAATTTACATTGCCACTTCAAAATCCCGAACCGCACCAATGAGTGTCTCCGTAATCTGCTTTTTTACTTCGCCCAAACCTTCTTTCAAATTCGTGGTCGAAACGGTTAGGTTTTCCACCAACTTATCAATCTTCACGCTGATATTACGCTTATCAACAGTAGTACTTGTTTTTCCCGATGAACTTTCGTTGTCTGTATTGGTTGTTTTAGTGTTGTTTGTATTCAAGCCCTCAATCACAGTGCCGTCGTTGCCTGTGTTTTCTTCGGTTTTTTCTTCTGTTTTTGTGTTACCTACAGCGTTTTTGTATTTTTGTGTTTGTTGGAGTTCTGCCAACTTTTGACTTGCTAAATTCCCCTTTTTTTTCATGTCATGAACTTGTCCCATTTGGTGTTCTTTTGCCGAATAGGCTTTTGTAAGTCCAAGCGTAGATGCAGATAGCCATAAGTCTGCACCTGCTTTTACTTTGTCTTTCAATGTCGGGCCTTCTTGTTCTCTTAGAAATGCTTTTTTGTGTTCTTCCTTAGAAATTTCTTTAAGTGCTTCCGCTTGAGCAATCACATCAAGGTTGGCAATCATTTCTTTTTGCGCCTTATTGATGTCTTGTATTGCGCCTGCTTGTAAGTTATATTTCTCAACAATACCTGGTTGGATTCTTTCTAAATCTTTCAACGCATTATTGTAATCGTCCGAACCTGTTTTGGCGTTTTTCAACGTAAAAAACAGTTGATTAAGTTCAGCACGTTGGTCGGCTGTTTTTTCAATCATACCTTGTTTTACTTCATTGTTGAGGCGTTGTGCCGTTGTTTCAAATTGCAATGCTTTGGCTAACGCATAAACACCTGTTGCTAATGCGGCAACACCTGTAATAATTAACCCTATTGGATTAGCACGCATGGCTGCATTGAATAACTTTTGAACTACTGTTGCGCCTTTTGTTACCGCCTGCCATGCTTTTGTTGAGGCAATATTTGCATACGTTTCTTTTTTAAACAAAGAGAAAGTTCCTCGTGCCATATCCAACATCGGCGATAAACTTGATACTTGTTTTGCAACATCGCTTAGTGGCTGAAGATAAGCGATTGTTCCTCCTGTCAAATCAAAAATCGAAATCTTAACATTATCCATTTTTGCTTGCATACGTTTTAACTTCTCTTCCGTAGATTCCATGACTACATTAGCTTGCGCCTGCGCACCTCCTTGTTTTTGAATGGCAACAGTTAAATCATCTTGCATATCAATAGAATTTACCAAGATATTGGCAGCTGCCGCATTTTCAACACCAAACACTTGCGCCATAATCGTTGCATCGCCTTGTGCTTTTTTAAGTTCTCGTAAACGCTGGGTAAAAGGAATGGTTTTGTCAGACACAATATTCATATCTACGCCCAGACGTTGTAATTTGTTCGCAGCTTCTTTCGGAATAACATCTTCACCTGCCATTTTACCCAAAATATTACGCAACGCCATACCTGCTTCTGAACCTTCTTTACCACCTTGTGCTAATGCTTGTATTGCCGAGTTGGCTTCCGCAAATGAAACTTTGGCTTGTGTGGCTGCAACTCCCGAAACTTTTAATGCAGCGGATATGGACGGAACTTCCGCCGCTCCTTCTTGTGCAGCGTTTGCCATGATATCCATCATACGCACCATTTCTTTTTGGGCTTCGACAGGATTAGATAAATCCACGCCATATTGGAGCATGGCAGTTGTCAAGGCATCAACAGCACCTGCCGCATCTCCACCCATGGTTTTAGATAAAATCTGTACATTGCGCTCCATTCCAGACAAAGCCTCTTTGTTATTGGCAATATCGGGACCCAAACGCCCCAAAATAGTTTTGTAGGTTTCCAAAGATGCGGACGCACTTCCGCCAAATTCAGAAGCCGATGCCTTGGCAGATTCGCCAAGTTTTTGCAATTCCTTTCCTGTAATACCAGTTAAAGCAGATAAATCACGGAGCGAAGCATCAAACTTTAATCCTGGTGCTGATATGTTACCAAACGCATCGCTCAAGTTATGTAACTGTTGCGTAATACTTGCCATTTTTATTTTGCTAACCTGCTGGTTTAACGTTTCAAATGACTTTTTAGAAGTACCTTCAATCCCTTTAATTCTGTCTTCTAATGAAACAAAAGATGCTTTTAGTATTTTTATATCAGCAAAAATATTATCTTTGATGTCGAAATTTACATTTATAATTGTATCTCCCATGGGTGAATTTTTTAGTTTTATTTTTGTTGGCTTTTTCGCAATTGGTATGGTAGTTTGGCTGACTAAGGAGTTTGTTGACTACTGGAAACATCTCTAACCATTCCCACCATACACCGCATTTATCAGTTTTATTGCTCTTGCCTCTAAATCGTTGAGTAACCGTTCTTGTTTAAACTCCATGAGCCAAAGCACATCTCTTGCACGTTCCACAAATTCATCCAGCGACAAAGTGTCGGGGTTTAAATGAAGCTCACTACGTATGAGCGTAGCGAGCTTTCTAAAATCAGCAACTCCTTGTTCCCCACTTAGTGGAGTGCTTATAGCTTTTTTGCAGTTGCCTTTAAAATGCGGAACATTCGGGACACTTCCATTCCTGCAGATAAACGCAGTTCATCGTCCGTCAAGAACTGTTCGTCACCGCCCAAATGACATTGCTTAAACAAGAAATTTGCTTGTTTAATGCTATCATCTTTGGCAAATTCTTCCGCCGCCAATACATCATCAATGTTTGGTTTGCGCACTACGCAACTGTATTCCGTACCGTCCTGTTCCACCACAATTTCTGAAATCGTGCCGTGTTGCTTTTTCCACGCTGCAATTTGCGCATCGGTTACTGCTCTGTTTACTTTCTTTGCCATGTTTCAAAAATTAAAATCCTACTCCGTTCCAAGCGATGTGCGAACAAATCAATTCAAATTCATGTTCCGACAACATATCGCCTTGCGATGCCGAACGTCCATTAGACTTAAATTCACAGTTACGGATAACGTCAACAACTAATTCGTCTGCTCCTTCGGGTAGATATGTTACCGTAATGTCAAACATCGGAATATCTTGAATACGCATCGTTGGTACTGCTTTTTGCAAGGCAACTATTTCAAACTGATAGATTTTGACTTTAGCCGTTGCCGAATAATTGCCCACACCTCTGTTGTTGGGCATTCCGCCTGCGCCGTAGTTGTCTTGTTTTTCAACGTTGTCGCTGTATTCAATAGCGGAAAAACCGTTTACACTTCTGCCGAGAAAATCCAAGCGGATAGATGCGAACGTGTGGCGTTTTCCGTTAATTAATGGTTGCATATTTGCCATGATTCAAAAATTAAAATGGGTTACTAAATCCGATTTTTACAATAATCTTACGTGCCGTTCCGACAGGTATAATCGTCAATACTGCCTCCAACTGTGATGTTGCCAAAATATCCTGTTCGGGGTCAATGACAAAATCAAATCCCGAAATTTCGCCAGGTGTCAGCATACTGTCGTTTATGGTTTTCTTTCCGAGAGCCTCTAAACTTTTTACCACATTGGGCGCAAGTTGTCCTGTTTGAGGATTGACATAAATCGGCGAATTTAACGTTGGCAAAAATGTCGTTCGGATTAAACGTGTTGCCTTGTCAATGGTGCGGTTGTTTTCCAAATATGCAAAGTCATCGGTTACAGCCGTACAGGTTGGTGCATCGTTCCAAAATAAACCAGTAATACCTGTATGCGTTCGCAAGAACAACAAACCGTGGTCGTTTAACGTGTTTAAATCAGAAACCCCAAGCGTTGAAATTTCAGCATCACCAATGGCTGCTTTTTCCAAACCTCCACCCAAGACATTAAACTTTTGA
>DAOMPZ010000187.1:0-4222 GCA_035445045.1 Crocinitomicaceae bacterium
AATTACGCAAAGAAAGTGTGGGCGCATCTTATTTTATGAAAGATAAAACACGTTTTTGGAAACAAAAAATAAGCGAAAAACAACAGCAACTAACTGATTTTGAGCAAAAAATATACGCTTTACAAGAAGAACGAAAATTAAAATCAAATTTGTTGCAAAAGAAAATTTTTGAGCAATACACATTTTTAAATCAGTTCAAGCAAACGAAAAGTTTGTATGCTATTTTTCAAGAACATGGCAATATTTTGCCGCCAGCAGGAGCAGGGGAGTGCGCTGCCCCGAAATTACTCCAATATTGTTTTTCACACGATTTAAAACCGATTTGCATGGCTGAATTTTGGTGGGGCGCATCGCCTGTATCTGAAATTCGCAAGCATGAACAGTTTTATCCTGCGTGCAAAGGAAAATGCGAACCGATTTTAAAACACGTTTTGGAGGCGATTGAAATGGACGAAAATCCGATGTTACAAGCATTGGAAATACGCGAAATTCCCATTTTATATGAAGACGAATATTTGCTTGTCATTAATAAACCAAGCGAGTTATTGTCCGTTCCAGGGAAATCAAATTTACCGTCTGTTTATTCGTATTTTAAGGCAAGAAATCCCGAATGGGAAGAACCGATTATTGTTCATCGCTTAGACCAATCGACTTCGGGAATTATGGTTTTGGCAAAAGATTTTAAAACGTATCAACATCTTCAAAGGCAATTTATTAAACGTAATGTAAGCAAACGTTATGTGGCTGTTTTGAGTAAGGAAATTGAAAGTTTGAGTGGTGAAATTAACCTGCCTTTGCGTGTCGATTTAGATGATAGACCTCGCCAAATGGTGTGTTACGACTACGGAAAACCAGCTTTGACACGTTACGAAGTAATCCAAAAAGCGAATGGTTTAACATGTATTTATTTCTATCCACACACAGGGCGCACACATCAATTACGTGTTCATGCTGCGCACGTCCTCGGACTAAACGCACCAATTGTAGGCGATGATTTGTATGGTCAAAAAAACGAACGTTTATTGCTACACGCCAATCAGTTAGTTTTTAGACACCCAGTTACGAAAGAAGAAATTACAATTGAGTGTGAGGCGGAGTTTATTTTCACAAAATAACAAAATCAGTGACGTTTAAAAAAAACTTCTTAATCCTCCTCCACAAAATTCAAATCCCTGCCGTGCGTTTCGCTGATAGTCAAGGTTGAATAAATGCCCAAGCCGAAAGCAAAAACACCTACAATCAATGCAGACCAAATAACACCTGTTGATGGTTTGAAATAGTCGAACATTAAAATCATGGCTACCAATGCGCCACGCACCATATTCGGAATGGTTGTTGCGGCTGTTGCTCGAATGTTTGTGCCGAATTGTTCTGCACCAATGGTTACGAAAAGTGCCCAATAACCTGTTCCAAGACCAAGCCAAACGCACAAAACATAATACATCGTTGCGGTTTTTGGAAAGCCTGCCAAAATAAGTACTACGCCGACAATGGCAAATAACATCATGTATAAAATGGCTTTTTTTCGTGATTTCAACTTGTTACTGATAAAGCCACTCGCTAAATCACCTGCCGAAATCCCGACATACGCCCACATAATCGCTTTCCCAGGGTCAATCTCGCCGACAATTCCCAATGCAGGACCGAATTGATTGGCAAAAACACACAAAATTCCGATACAAAACCATGTTGGTAATCCAATTGTGATACATTTAATATAACGCACAAAACGGTTGTAATTGGTAAAAAAGGACAGGAAATTTCCTTTTTGAACAGTCGTTTCGTTTTTATTGACCAAATCGGTGTAAATTCCCGATTCGACCACGCCAATTCGTAAAACTAACAACATCAAGCCGATACCGCCACCGATGAAATAAGCAATCGTCCAATCGCTCACTAATTCAACGCTTAAATTTGCCACAACAGCACCAAGCAAGCCAAATCCTGCCACGATAGATGTTCCAATGGCACGTAATTCTTTAGGCAAAGATTCGGAAACTAAGGTTATTCCTGCGCCTAATTCACCTGCTAAGCCAACGCCTGCAATAAATCGAAACATAGCATAAGCGTTTTGTTTTTCCATAAAATCAACGAATAGACGAAAATCGAGCCGAATAGAACGGATAAACGCCCTTTTTTGTCGCCTAACATTCCCCACAAAATTCCGCCAAGTAACAAACCTGTTTTTTCCCAATTTAAAATCATGGCACCGTACGCATCAACGTCCAAACCCATGCTTTTCAAACTTGGAATACGCACAATGGAAAACAACAACATATCGTAAATGTCCACAAAATAGCCAAGTGCCGCAACAATTACGGGAATACTGAACAAATGTGAAAACTTTTCTTTGGTTGTAAATTTCATTTTGTATCGTTTGGGAACGAAAGTAGTAAAAAAATCAAATTGGCACATTCCTTGTTTCAGAAATGTTCATAAAATAATTGCCGTTGAACAAATTATTGGTGTATTTCTTCAATTAAATGTGTTAGTTTGAAGAATTTTGTTAAATTCGCTGATAATTATCAATGAAAATTCTAAAAAAAAATAGAAATATGAAGAGAATTAATTTTTACAAACCGACATTATTTGTGGCTACATTAGCCCTAACAACAATGTCTTTTGCTCAAGATGAAAACCTTGTACAGAACGGAAGTTTTGAGCAGGTAGCAGGAAAACCGAAAAAAGCAGGTGCGATTGCAACCGCAACAGGTTGGTTAGTGCCAACAGGACAAGCAGCAGACTTGTACGTTCCAGCAGCGAAAGTTCCAGACATTTCAACACCTGAAAACGTGAACGGAATGGAAGAACCACAAGATGGGCGAAATTACGCAGGAATTGTAGCGTATTCGTATAATGACAAAGAACCACGTTCGTATTTGATGACAAAATTGGTGCAACCACTTAAAAAAGGTTCGACGTATTGTGTTACTTTTTACGCATCGTTAGCGGAAACGTCAAAATATGCGGTTGATGCAATTGGAGCGAATTTTTCTAAAAAATTGTACGAAACACAAGCAAAGTCAAGTTTGATTGACAAAACACACATTCAACGTGGTGACAAAGTTGCGTTAAATGGTTTGTATGGTTGGGATAAAATTTGTGGTATTTTCACAGCTGAAGGTGGTGAAAAATATATCACAATTGGAAATTTCACAAACAACAACCAAATTATTGTGGACAAAATGCGTAAACCGAAATATTTTAAAGGTACGCAACGCATCGCAGCTTATTATTATATTGACGATGTTTCCGTGAAATTAGTATCTGACAAAGGTCAATGTGATTGTTCGACCATGAAAGATGAGGAAACAACGTCTAAATTAGTGTATCAAAAAGTAACTACCTTAACAGATAAAATGACACCTGAGCAGCGTGTGGAGGCTCAAACGGTTTATTTTGCTTATGGTAAATATGATTTGACAAATGAAGGAAAAGCGTCTTTAGATGAGATTGTAAAATACATGAAAACATCAGCTAAAACATTGGAAATCCAAGGACATTTGGACGACAAAGAAGTTGCCAAAGCAAGTTCAAATCCGTTATTTGGAGAATTAGGCGATGCACGTGCCGAAACAATCATGGAATATTTGATTGAAAAAGGTGTAAACAAAGCACGTATTGTGACGGTAAACAAATCAAATTCCGTACAAAACGCTGAAGTTTCGTCTTCCGATGACGATGAAATCAAAGATGCAAAAACAAGACGTGCAACGTTTGTGATTAAAGAATAAAATAGACAATAGTTTTCAAAAAAAAAAGCGGTCGCTCAACTTGAGCGACCGCTTTTTTTTTGACATTATGATTTTAGGATATTAAGACGTTATGACGGTTTGCGAGAAAGTTTTAGTTCAGAGATATGTATTTTTATGATTGAAAAAACACACTAATCAAAATAAAACTTTACTTTTACTCAAAAAAATAAAACAAATAGAGAAATAAGAATTAAAAACATATAAAATATAGCGTTTCGCTAAAATTTTCCTGTATCAGAAATACGACCAATTTTTCAAAAAGCACAGGAAGGTAAAAGTGGAAACGCCTGCGGTAAACGTGGGCGTTCCTTTTGCTTTGTGCTTTGCCTTTGGTCGGGCTTCTGATACAAGTAAAAAGGAATTAGCCCACGCTCTTTTTACCGCAGTATTTATGGAAAAACAAAAGGCATTAGACAAAATCAAATCGTTGGTCGAACGGTTTGAGGAGCAAAAAGAATTTTACAAAA
>DAOMPZ010000188.1:0-4112 GCA_035445045.1 Crocinitomicaceae bacterium
TTGACCGAATTGAACAATCCGTACATTCATCATTTATCCGATTTAGCGTTTAATTTCGACTTGAACTTTGGTCCAGACATCAACGCTTTTTGGGAATATTACGAAAAAACAGGCTTTAAATCATCTATCCAAACACCTGAAAATAAAGATGCTATCAAAATTATGACCTCACACAAATCCAAAGGTTTGGAATTTAAAGTGGTCATTATTCCGCAGTTAGATAGCAATTTTTTAAAGTCTAAAAGCCAATATTTAGTTGCATTAGACGATGAACTTGCCTACACAACGATTTCAGCAAAAGTTGTTAGTCCCGAATTAAAAGAAAAATATAACGAGGAATACAAAGCTGCGTTGCTGGACAAACTCAATTTGTGTTACGTCGATTTCACACGTGCCGTTGACCGCTTATACGTGATGAGTTCGTTTGCTAAAACCAATAAAACAGGTTTTGCATCAACGTATTTTCACCCGTTTATTCAAGCGTTTGCAACAGCAGACAATTTGATTTATTCGGACGAAAATCGTTTTCATTTGCAATTTGGGAAGCGAATAAAAACTACTGATAATCAAAAAAATACAGAATCAAACGAACGTCAATTCAAGCCAACAGACATTTCTGACAAACTTTGGTTTCCGTCTATTTCGCTCAAACGTCAATTAGACGATGTTGACACGAGTTTAGAAACGAATTTGCGCTACGGACGACAACTGCACTTCTTGCTTTCCGAACTTGAAAATTTTAATTCCAACGAGGACATTTTAAATGCGTACATCAAAAAAGGTCTTGTCGAGCAGGAATTTTACGCCCGTTTGTTAAGCGATTTACAGAAAATAACGCAAAACGAAACTTATATAGAACTCCACCAAAACAAACGTCAAACGATTAATGAACAATCTATCATTTTGTCGGAAAGCGAAGTAAAACGCCCTGATAAAATCATTCTGAAAGCCAATGAAACCATTGTTTTAGACTTCAAAACAGGTTTAAAAACACCCAAAAACATCAAACAAGTCAAAAGCTATTGTGAGATTTTAACGCAAATGGATTTCCCCAATGTCAAAGGCGTGATTTTATATACGCAAGATTTAGATTTTGTGTGGATTTAGGGAGTTACGACAGTCGTAATGTCTTAACATCATAAAGTCTTACTGTCTATCTAACAACTTCATTTTGCGTTTTTCGCCCACAATCCAAACGATGTCGTCTTTTTCCAATATCCAATCTGACTCGGGATTCAAATGGCGTACGTTATTGCGTTCTACACCAACGACCAAACCTTTCACACGTGTTTTAATTCCCGAATCACGTATTGTTTTACCGATAAATTCAGAACCTTCGACTATTGTCATTCCTTGTAAAGCAACGTTTTGTTCGTCAACAACATGGCTTGAATGATTTTTAGGCGAGATAATATTTTGAACGATTGCCAACTGTTCGTCTGTTCCAATCAAACTTAACTCATCGTACGGAAAGATAAATTCTTCGGCGTTTGGAATGCTAATATTGTGTTCGCCACGATGAATACAAGCAATATTTACACCGACATTTTCTCGCCAAAGTAATTCCTTGACTTTCTTTCCGATAATCGGAGAATTGGTCGGAATTTTTATCGTAGCAATATGCGTGTCCCAAGGTGCGATATCTTCTCTCATCTCTTGCGCTTGTTGTTCTTGTTGCTTTTTGATTTCATCAAGTTCTTTGGCATTCAAATTTGTTTTAAAACGATCTTCTATCACGTTGTAAAACTGCTGAATACGTTTACGTGATTGAATTAATAGCGCAAAAATGACAATTGTAGCAATAAACGCAACCAAATCCGAGAAGAAAATACGTAGCATGAAAATCACAAAAAACACCGCAAGTACCATTTTCACTAAGCTGACAAGATAAACCAAACCTTTGTATTTGTCTTGTGCCAACAAGCGATTTCGCAAATCTGATTTAAAGCTTCGTGCCACCAAAGCCCACAAAAACGGTGACATCGCAACAAGTGTTATCAATGCAGAAATGATACTTGTAATCACCTCGTCTTTAATTTGCTCGTAAATAAACGGTTGCAAAAATTTTGATGATGCAATGATGATACTCAACAAGATTACGGAGTAAATGATTCCGTTTGTCAACGAAACTTTAATCAACTGTTGCCAATCTTTCGTTGCCGATGCTGACTGCGCATTGAGCGTATATTTATTCAATCTTGCTTTTAATTTCGTAGGAAGCTTTTTATCTAACCAACCGTAAAAAGGAAGTGATGCTTTAATCATGTATGGAGTCGTTAAAGTCGTAATGGCAGAAACCGCTACGGCTATCGGATATAAAAATTCGCTGATTACACCCAACGAAAGTCCAAGTGTGGCTATAATGAATGAAAATTCGCCGATTTGCGCCATACTCATACCTGTTTGAATTGACGTTTTTATCGGTTGTCCCGAAAGGAACGCCCCGACAGAGGTAAAAAAGCCTTTTACGAAAATGGTTACAAATGTTAAAATCAAAATCGGAACGATGTATTCTATCATCATCGCAGGGTTTATCAACATACCCACGGAAACGAAGAAAATTGTTCCAAACAAATCTTTTAACGGCTTTACCAAATGCTCTATCTTCTCCCCTTGCTTAGTTTCTGCCAAAATCGAACCCATGATAAATGCGCCTAATTCCTTAGAAAAACCAACTTCTACCGCCAAAACAACCATTAACAAACACAGTGCAATCGACACAATGAGTAATGTTTCGTCATTCATCAGTTTTTTTGTTTTTTTCAACATGGACGGAATGAAGAAAATACCTGCGATAAACCATAAAACAAGGAAAAACAATAACTTTAAAATGGCTTGAAAAATATCTGCATTTTGCGTTGCGCCCGAACTTGTAGCTATCGTAGAAAGGAGTACCATCATCAAAATGGCAATTAAATCTTCGACGATGAGCGTTCCGAATACAACCCCTACAAATTTTTCGGTTTTCAGACCTAACTCGTCAAATGCCCGAATGATAATTGTCGTGGAAGACATCGCCAACATTCCGCCTAAAAAGATACTGTCCATGGTTTCCCAACCCAACATTTTTCCAATAAAAATACCAATTGCTCCAACACCGATAATTTCGACTAATGCCGTAATGGACGCCGCACCACCGACTTTGCCTAATTTTTTAAAACTAAATTCCAAACCAAGGCTAAACAAAAGGAAGATAACACCTATTTCCGACCAAATATTGATATTTTCCTCTTCCTGAACGGTTGGAAGCCAATCGAAATGAGGTCCGATTAAAAATCCTGCTAAAATATAACCCAACACCAATGGTTGTTTTAACTTCTTGAAAATGAGCGTTATTACTCCACCAGCTGCGAGGATTAATGCTAAATCTATAATTAAATCTGGGAGATGATGTGCCATAGTGTATTTTTTACTTTCGGGCGAATTTAATAAAAATAACCGACTTTTTAGCTCAAAACAAAGGTTATAACATAAAATTTGAATATTAAATCGCTCTAAATTTAGACTTTAAAACATTTGACCGTCATAACGTCCTAAAATCGTACTGTCATAACGTCAAAAAATACTACCTTTGCAAATTATGACAAAAACAATTGAAGAAACGTTAAACTGTACATTCAAGTCGGAACACCAAAAAGCGATTATAAATTTGCGCTACACAACAAATTGGTTGGCAAATTTACAACATAACTACATGTCAAAATTCGATTTGTCTGTTGCACAATTCAATATTTTACGTATTCTAAGAGGTGCAAAAGGTTTTATTAGTGTGAACACGGTTAAGGAGCGAATGATTGAAAAATCTCCGAACACCACACGTTTAATGGACAAACTTTTTGATAAAAAATTAATCGAACGTGTACGTTGCGAAAGCGACAGACGAATTGTTTATGTTAAAATTTCAGAAGGTGGTTTAAACTTATTGGCAACAATTGATTCAACTTTTGAAGATAGTTTTTTAGTAGCACATAACCTTACGGAAGAAGATGCTGCAACTTTAAACACCATTTTAGATAAATTGCGAAATTCTCAATAGCACACCAAAATCTGGTTTTACTTACTTCCCTGACTTCATTCTGTTGTCTAATTTACACAGCATCTGACAATTTTCG
>DAOMPZ010000189.1:0-4097 GCA_035445045.1 Crocinitomicaceae bacterium
TGAGTATTTTCAACGAAGCCAACAATTACAACGTCATGCAAGACAAAAACCGTGGTCCTTTCACACAGGGTATTGGTTTGATTTATACGGAGTCATTTAATAATTTCAAAGAAATGAATTTGTATAATTTCGTCGCTGATTGGTTTAGAAAGGACAAACATTTTAAATATACTAAACACCGCCGTCAAAAATATTTACCTGAATATCAGAAAGTAGGAGTGAAGGAGGAAGATTAATAATCGACACGTAACTAAGTGATTTTATGATGATTCTTTGTGATTTTTAATATTTTTAGGTAGATTAAATCACAACTGAAAAGCACTATTTTTTTTAAAGTGTTAAAAAAACACTTGTTAAATTGTTAGCAATTATTATATTTGTGAAAAATGTAATTAAAATTAAAACCTACGATTATGGGAAAAGGTGATAAAAAAACAAAAAAAGGAAAACGTGTAAGAGGTTCGTATGGCAATACACGTCCAAGTAGTTCGTCAGTAAGAGCAGCAAAAAGAGTTTTAGGTAAAGCTACTGCTGGAACTAAAAAAACAACTAAAAAAGTTACCGCAACAGTTGAAGTAGTTGAAAAACCAGCAGTAAAGAAAACAGTAGCAAAAAAAGCGGAAACAAAACCGAAAGCAGAGGCTAAACCAAAAGCTGAAAAAGCACCAGCTAAGAAAGCACCAGCGGTAAAGAAAGCAACTAAAAAAACGGAGGAATAATTACTCCCTAAAGATTAGCGAAAATTCTTTTGAATTTATTTGATTATCAGATAAATGGGGATAGTATTTTCTCATTTCTTCATTCATCAATGCGATTGGAACATCAGCAAATGTTCCATAATCATGGACGTATTCCATAAATTTTTGGTTGCCCTCGTGTTCCTGAAATAACGAGTCCGTTTCGCCGTCCCACTCTAAAGGCGAAACTTTGGATATAGCACAAATTCGTCTATCGAAAGCAGGCGTACATTTTACCCATTTATTGTTGAGGAATAATTCCGTGTAACCGTGAAATACAATTTCGTCACGTTTGAGGTAAAATTTCAATTTTTCACTTCCGATGTGATTTATCACAATGGCATAACCTAAACGACTTGGAATACCAAAATACCGTGCTGTTGTTGCTAAAACAATTGCTTTTTCAACACACCATGCTTTTCGTTTTTTCAATATCTCCGACGATTGCAAGGCTTTGGGTGTTAAATCTAAATGAAAAGGGTCATACAAAAAACCGTCACGAACTTTATAATACAACGCAAGTGCTGTTTCTTTTTTATCGTGCGAATTGGCAATACCTGCGCAAAAATCTAGGGTTGCTTGATCGTTGACTTGTAAAAATTCCGTTTCTGATAAATAGTTGTCCATGAATGAAAAAGTAGTTTATTGCTCAATTCAATAATAAATCAAAAAGAGGGTATCTGACTTTTCAGGCACCCTCTTGTTTTAGTTTCAAATATGAAAAAAGTTTCTTATTTATTTTTTAGCAAATCTCTGATTTCTGCCAATAAAATTTCTTCGTTAGAGGGTGTTGGAACTTCCTCAACTACTTCTTCTTCGTCTTTTTTCTTTTTCAAATTTTGCACTTTATTCATGGCTTTAACAATCATAAATAATGCAAAACCAACAATAACAAAATTGATGATTGATGCTAAAAATGTTCCGTATTTCAACGGCCCTAAAGTTAATTCCTGCAAGTTACTAACGTGTGCCGCTTTCAACGCAGGATTTAAAATTGCAGGTGTGATAATGTCTGCCACTAAGGAGTTTACAATCGTTGTAAATGCTGCTCCGATAACTACGGCAACTGCTAAATCGACTACGTTGCCACGCATTAAAAATGCTTTAAATTCTTTTAACATACTAATTTAATAATTTGATTAACAGGGGCAAAGATACATTTTTTTTAGTCCAAAAAACAATAAGAATATTTTGATTGTATGATTTTAGAACCTTAAATTTCAGTTACCGCACAATATTAATTCTGTAAAATCCGTATATATTAGCTAATTTTACATTTTTTCAGACAGATACATGAAACATTTTCAGTTTATTATAGTTTTTTTAGTTGGTTTTTTAGTGCTTAGTTCATCGGATAGTTTGGCGCAAAATGCTCCAATAAAAGGTCGAGTTACCGGTGTCAAAGGTCAGGTTTACGGTCGTGTTTTAAATGAAAAAGGCGGTGCGATAGATTTTGCAACAGTGGTGTTGATGAAACCTATTTTAGACACCATTTTGAATGAAAAAGTAACAGGTTATTCAGCTTATCAATCGGCAACAACGGAAAGTAACGGCGAATTTTTGTTTGAAGATTTTGAGATAACACCCCAAATGAAAGTGCGAGTTTCGTCGTTTGGCTATGAAAATCAAGATGTTGACGTTCCGTTCGACCTCAAAACGCTTTCCATGGGTATGATAACGGTTGATTTAGGGAAAATTTCAATGGTGTTAGAATCAACGACCGAATTGGAAGGTGTGAAAATTACGGCAAAAACGCCTTTGTTAAAATTAGACGGCGACAAACGTGTTTTTGATGTGAGTCAAAACCCAATTTCGGACGGTGGAACAGGCGAAGATGTTATGAAAAATGTTCCAGGTGTAAACGTTGATATTGACGGCAATGTGAGTATTCGCAATAGCGCACCGCAAATTTACATTGACGGCAGACCAACAACTTTGACCTTAGACCAAATTCCAGCAAGTTCGATTGATAAGGTTGAAGTAATGACCAATCCGTCAGCACGTTATGATGCTTCGGGTGGTGGTGCAGGAATTATCAATATTGTTTTGAAAAAGAATAAAAAAACAGGATATAACGGGAGTGTTCGTGCAGGAATGGACAGTTATTTGGGCGTGAATGGTGGTGCAAACATCAATATTCGCAACAATAAAATTAACTTTTCGTTAGGTGTAAACGGTCGGTCAAGACGTGGAAAAGTAACAACCGATGTGTTGCGTAATAATTACCGAACAATAGATACCTTGGATAATGTGATGACTCAAAAAGATCTTGCAAAACGAAACGGTGGAGGTTTTTCTGGAGAATTAGGTTTAGATTATTTGCCAACAAATAAAACGTCTTTTTCGTTTGGCGCAAATGTATGGCGTGGTTTGAGTAAGAGTAAGTCTTTATCAGATATTTACACAGATAGCGTTTATGCGAACGACCCAACTAAATATTACTTAGAACGTCAAAACAACGTTGATCGCTCGATGCTTTTTTATGGTTTGAAATTAGGATTTAAGCAACTTTTTAAACGTACAGGTGAGGAGTTGACGGTTGATTTGTCATACAATAGTGGAGGTTTTGAATCTTCTAATCTTTTTGTTTCAGATTACCATCAGTCAGATAGTTACTCGCCGATTGTACGAACGATGAACCAAAAAGTGACAGGCTCTGGCGGAAATTACACGGCTGTTTTTAAAACAGATTATGTTGTTCCGCTATCTGTCTTTAAAATAGAAACAGGACTTAGAGTACAACTTGCTGGGCGTAAAAATCTCAATAATAATTATTACATGATGAATGATGAATATGTTCTCATTCCAAATCCTGCATCGAATTATTCTAACATCGACAACATTTATGCCGCCTATTTTATGGTGTCAAAGCAATATGACGCTTTTGGTTATCAAGTTGGTTTACGTGCGGAATCTTCTGATTATCAAGGGAAATTAGAGCAAACAGGCGATGTTTTCAAAGTGCAATATCCGTTGAGTTTATTTCCGTCTGCATTGGTTTCGTATCGCTTAACCGAAAAACAGACGTTGCAATTAAACTATTCTCGACGTGTAAATCGCCCTAATTTCTTTCAAATTGTTCCGTTTGTTGATTCGACCGACATTTTTAACATGAGCAAAGGAAATGCAGGCTTGAAACCCGAATTTACCAACAGTTTAGAATTGCAGTATGTCAATGCAATTGACCGCAAAAACACCTTGTTAGTGTCAGCTTATTACAAACACACCAATAACTTGATAACACGTTATATCGAACAAGGAAATAACGGAAGTTTAATTAACACGTATATTAATGCAAATTCAAGTTATGCGACAGGTTTTGAGTTGATTAGCACGAATGGTATTAAAGATTGGTTGGAC
>DAOMPZ010000190.1:0-4094 GCA_035445045.1 Crocinitomicaceae bacterium
TAGGCGAAATGTCAATGCGTTCTATAAAGAAAACTTGCAAAGACGACAACGACGGATTGTTCCAAATTTTAATCGTTTCCTGTGAAGAATTGATGTTTGTCTGATTGCAATCTCGGTAAACGGCAAGCTCAAAAACGTATTGATTTCCTTGGCATTTCCATGTGATTTCGCCCCCCATGATATGCGTTGCACGCACCACAGGCAGGAAAAGTATAAAACTCAAAATCACAAAAAAATATTTCATACACGACTATTAACGCATAAAAGTAGTAAAAGTTGTTTGATTTGTGGTTTTCATTTGGTCTTCTTCAAAAATCTTCGACGACAACCCAAATCTAATTTTTGGATTTGAACGTGCTGTTTTATTTGGGTTTTATATTACTTCCTGATTCTAACGTTAGTTCTACCGAAGTTCCGATTGTTATTTTTCCTTTTGTTTTTTTCTTATCTAACTCAAATACAACGTCGTATTCTTCATTTGACAGCTTTTTCAAGTCAAATACGAACATAGCTGGAGTAATTACGGCTAATCCTGCGGACGGAACACTAATTTTTTTGAATTTCACATAAATTTCTTTTTTCGATATCCTTTTATAATGCGTAATTTGATAGCCTGATGACGGATATGTTTTTTCAGTAATTACAATTAGTGTAGGGTTTTCAGTTTCTGAATTTACATACGCAAGCAAATCGGAATCTATGTTTTCTAATTTATAAGCTTTATTACACGAGTTAATAAGAAAAAGTATAGAGGTTACAAGCAAAATTTTTTTCATAAAAGTTTTTTTAAGCATCTTAAATTACAGATACGGTAGATGACAAATATACAAAAAAAATCATAAAGACTTTCCCGAAATTGTTTTTAATGTTTTTCCACGCTCAACCAACTTTTTCGTATCTTTGAACGTTATTAAGGTGTGTTCCAAAATACTGTTTTATGAAAATAGTTTATTATTTGTTGATTATCAGTGTGTTTTCTTGTCTTAATGTGTTTGCGCAAACATCTTGGGGACATGTTTCCAACGGTCAATTTACGAATGAGGCAATGGACGTAGAAACAGACAATGCAGGAAACATACGGTTATAAAAACACCTTTGACGGTGCAAAATTAACGGACGGCACATATTTCTATCGCTTTTATCACAATTACAAAGATTTCCCCGAAAAGAAAATGGACGGATTTTTTCATATTTTGAGGTAAGAGTTTTTTGTTAGCAATGAGTGTAAAAAATTAAATATTTGTTAAATAAAAGCAGATGTTTTATTTTGGAACGATACTTGTTTTTGAGCGGTTGTAAAATTCTAAAATTTATAATCATGAAAAAATTAAGTTTATCCGCAATTGCTTTTGGAATTTGTATGAGCATTGCACCAATTTTAAATGCACAAACTACAAACGACCATCATCGGTCAAGTAAAAGCGACAAAATAGCAACGGTTGTTGAGTTATCAGCGGAGCAAAAAACAAAGATTGAGGACATTGAAAAGAAGTACAGAACTCAAATTTCTAAGTTGAAAACAGATGAAAGTTTAGACAAAGAAGCCAAGTTTAGCAAGATTAAAGCATTGAGAAGTCAACAAAGAGATGACATTTCTAAGGTTCTTACCACAGAACAAAACGAGAAATTAAAAGCGTATCGAAAAGAGCAAAGAGTAATCGGGAACGAAAATTTCAAAAAAGAAAGTCATCAACAGAGCAGTTTTGGAAAATTTGATAAAGAATTGTCTTTGACTGAAGAACAAAAAGTAAAATTAAGCGAAATTTCGGACAAATTTTCAGCTAAAATGAAAGAAGTCAGAGAAAATAAAACGTACACTGATGTTCAAAAAGAAGAAATGATAAAAACGTTAAAAAAGGAAAAACGACAAGAAGCGAAAAAAGTTTTAACGAAAGAGCAATTACAAAAATTGCAAGAACGAAAAAAAGAATGTAAGAAATAAGAAAAAAGCACCGAAATTCGGTGCTTTTTTGTACCCTTTAGTTTACAACAAACTTTAAAATCTTAACAAAATCCCCATTCTCGATTTTCAAAATGTAATTTCCCGAATGTAGGAAGTTTATATCAATTTCTTGATTTAAAAGTTGATTTTTAAGTTCGCTTAGCAGTTGTCCTTGCAGATTGTAAATCGACAGGTTGACAGCGGTATTTTCTTCGCCCGATAAAGTGAAAACTCCGTGTGTTGGATTGGGATAAAACGTAATGTTGTTTAACGTGTTTTCAGCTAAAGAAGTTGTTGTCGAAGAACGTTCGTATTGACTGAAAAAACGCCAAATTTCTTTGCTTGCATTAAAATCCATACATGTATTTCCGCTTGCTGGCAAAGCCACCGTTCCACCTGGCCATGTGTGACCGCCATCGGTAATTTTGTAAAATTCAACTGTATGTCCGTTTGTTCCCCCCGAATAAACGTAGTGCGTAGCGGTTGCATTATCAGTCGTGTTGGTGTTCGGGACTTGTGTAATGGTCGGTGTTGTTTGACAGTTGTTTTTTTGCACCCAATACGCTACAACGTCTTCAAGTGGCTTGGAAGTTGTGTTTCCTGCGTACGGCACAACAGGATCGGTCGTTCCGTGCATTTGGATAATCGGAGTTACGTATGTTGGTGCGCAAGCGTACATATAAAGGGGCATCGCACCTGTCACAGAGCCAACGGCCGCAAAACGATTACTTTGACAGGCCAAATAATAACTCATATAACCACCATTCGACATTCCAACACTGTAAACACGTTTCGCATTGATGTTGTAATTTGCTGAAATCGTGTCGATTAATGCTTCTAAAAAACCAACATCGTTGACAGTTGCACCGAAAATGTTGTAATTCCAAAAACGCTGATTACTTTGGTCGAATGTACCGTCGGGGTGAGCAACGATAAAACCTGCGGTATCTGCAATACTTTTAAAATTGGTGTAATTTGCTTGTTGCGTGCCGTTTGAAGTATAACCGTGTAAATTCAGAACCAACGGCGCAGGTTTACTCGGATTATACGAGGCAGGAACGTAAAATGAATACGTGCGTGTTTGTCCGCCAAACGTAAACGAACCATTGATTGTGTTTTGTGCTGTCGCCTGCATTCCAAACAGCACTAAAAGCGTTAATACTTTAATTTTTTTCATTTTATACTCTTCTAAAAATTATACTTCATCGTCCTATCGTCTAAAATAGAAAACGAAACCTTGAAACTGTGTGTCGCTTTGACATTTAAGCCTTTTGAAAAGACATAATAAGCACCGATGCGCAACAGTCTTCGGGAAAGTTTGAAGTTGCGTTCCAAACCACCCAAAACTTCGCCGTGCCACCATTTTGCTTCATGAATGTAGGCAAATCCCGCTCCGCCGACAAGTCCAATACGTGTTTTTTTCATAAACGGAATTTTGTACAACAATGCACCGTTGTCGTGGTAAAGTACGTGTGCTTCAATGATGCGTTGTGTTGTCGGGATAAGCGAATCTAACTTTTGAAACGAATACATTGGGTTGGAAAACCAAATTGGGTCGCTACGGCGCAAATATTTTTTGTCTGCATCATACAATGCTTTTTGGCTTAAAAATTCGCCCGATTTGACGTGGTAACTTAGTGTTCCTGCGGAATTTAAACTTATCTGCTGACGAATACCTAAACGGATATAATCAAAATTTACATCACTACCGAATAAGGTAGGAATACCACGCTCGTAATAGACGTAAAAAATCGGAAATTTTGAACCTAAAATCACTTTTCGATTAGGTTCTTTCATATATTTTTGAAACGGTGTGTAAGACAATTCTAAACCTGCAACACCTGCTTGATAGGTTTTAAAATCGGACGGTGTATCGTTATTCAGCGACTTGTCGAGCCAATTTAAAAATTTGTAATTCGTCAGCGGACGTCGTTCGACAAATTCAAAGGTAAACGTCGAATAAAAACCGTTAAACCACTCGTAATTGTGCGTTGCTTTCATTCCTGTGACCTCAATGAAATTCGAGCGTTTGTAAATTTGTGTAATCGCATCGTAACTACGTATTGCATCAAATTCGTGGTAAAAGCTCAGTTTGATAAATGCCGATTTCAACGGATTGTAGCGTTAACTTGCCGTGGTGCGACCTTTCAAA
>DAOMPZ010000191.1:0-2304 GCA_035445045.1 Crocinitomicaceae bacterium
TCGGGTAGAAAAAGCGTTAAAACGTGATTTTTACTACGCTTTTGCCGAAGAAAAATACCCAGGCGTTCCACGCTTAAACATGAAAATTATTGACAAAAACGAGACTTTTTATTTGCAGGAAAACGTCAAAGTTATTCCAATTGAAGTGATGCACCATAAACTACCTGTTTTGGGCTTTCGGATTGAAAATTTCACGTATATAACCGACTGCAAAACGATTTCAAACGAAGAGTTACGCAAGCTAAAAGGAACGGAAGTTCTTGTTATCAACGCACTTCGGGAAACGCCACATCTTTCGCATTTAAACTTAGAAGAGGCGTTGGAACTTATCGAAAAGATAAACCCGAAAAAGACGTATTTAACTCACATTTCGCATCATCTTGGGACGTACGAGGAAATTTTAGAAAAACTCCCGATGCTCCCGTCAAATGTTTTTCCTGCGTATGATGGGTTGAAGTGTTATTCAAAATCGCTGTAAATTAAGTTCCATTTTTCCGTTTTAGGACTGTATTTAAAAATTCTTTTGCTGTTTTGATAGGCATTTGCGTGAACGAGTGTTGTGATTGTTTTCTTTGCCATATTGATTTCAATCGGAAAGAATTTTGCGGTATCTGTTAGATATGAATTTTGATGAAAGTTCTTGTTTTTATCTTGAATGAAATATGTGTACAATGGACCACCATTTCCACCCTCATCATTTTTGATGGCAAAATCCTCCAAACCGTCAAAGTTAAAGTCAGCAATAATGAGATTTCCTGAATCATGCTCATGTCCAGTCGGTAATTCGTTATTGATTTTTGTACTATACGATTTTACATTTTCACAATCATTAAGAAAATCCCAATAACGATTACATTCCATTTTTATCGTTTGAATTTTATCGGTATTTTCCTTTTCAGTTATCTCAACTGTAACTTGAAGTAAATCTTCATTTTTAGAAATTGGTATTGTTTTAAAATTAAATTCCTTTGAAAGATTTTCGTAAAAACAAATGCTCGGACTAATTATTTCAGCCGTATGCTCAATCCCATTTTGTTCGTTAATCTCGTTGTTAGATACATGAGAACACGAAGAAAAAATTAAGATTGCCGTCGTTAGTGAGGTTATGTGTTTCATTTAAGGTGATTTTTAGCACAACAAATTTACACAAAATCAGTAGTATGAACTTAAAGCCCTTTCAAACCCTTAATCGTTTCTGACGGATTTTCGCTGTTAAACACAAAACTTCCTGCTACTAATGCCGTTGCGCCTGCATCAACTAACATTTTTCCTGTTTCTTGGTTGACACCACCATCGACTTCGATAATCGTATTGGCATTTTTCCGTGTGATTAAATTCTTGAGTGTTGCCACTTTTTCTACCGCTGACGGAATGAATTTTTGACCGCCAAACCCAGGGTTTACAGACATAATTAACACCAAATCTAACTCATTAATAATTTCTTCCAACAAATGAACAGGTGTGTGTGGATTGAGTGCTACGCCAGCTTTCATTCCCAAGGCTTTAATCGCTTGAATGGTTCGATGCAAATGCGTACACGCCTCGTAATGCACCGTTAAAAATGTTGCACCAGCTTTTTTGAAATCTTCTAAATATAAATCAGGGTTTTGTATCATCAGATGCACGTCCAAAGGCTTTGTAGCGTGTTTGTGAATGGCTTGCATAACAGGAAAACCAAACGAAATATTCGGCACAAAAACACCGTCCATAACGTCAATGTGAAACCAATCAGCATCAGATTGATTAATCATTTCAACGTCTCTTTGAACGTTCGCAAAATCACAAGAAAGCACAGAGGGCGATATAATAACAGACATAATTTTATATTTTTTACAAAGATAGTTTTTTGAAATTAAAATGCTACAATTCCATTCGCTCCTTGAAGTCCTCCCGTGTGTAAAAAAACGATTTTCTCATTTTTCAAGTCTAAATTTTTGATTGTTTGTTCCATAGCGAAAAAAGATTTTGCGGTGTAAATAGGGTCTAATTTCAAGTTAAATTGCGTGAATTTTTCGGTGATATATGCCAACAATTCAGGTGTATATTTTCCGTAACCACCAAAATGATAGTCGGATTCAACGATGAGTTTTTTAAATAACTCATCAGTTGTTTCTTCGTCCAAAAAGAAGTTTTGAAACAAGTTTTTCATTTCTTGTTTAGCGTCAAAACCTTTCAAAACAGGGACAACGTGAACTTTGGTCGTTTCAGGCGCACCGATTAAAATTCCGCAACTTGTAGTCGTTGTGCCTTGTGCCACAAAAATACGGTCGATATCGCTGGGTAATTCTTTCCAAATTTCTTGAC
>DAOMPZ010000191.1:2370-4076 GCA_035445045.1 Crocinitomicaceae bacterium
ATAACCATCGCATTCGGATAATCTAATTGTAATTCACGCCACCAATCTTTGTCGTAACGTAAATTATACAATTCACGGCTGACAAATTCCAACTGCATACCGTAGTCTGCGCAACGTTTCAAGGTGTCGTTACTGTTCTCGGAAAGTTCATCGCCTCGTACAATTCCAATGGATTTCAACCCAAAAACACTACACGCACAGGCCGTCGCAACCAAGTGATTAGAAAATGCACCGCCAAACGTAATCAAGGTATCGTTTTTATTGTTTTTAGCCAATTCGACATTATACATTAACTTGCGCCATTTGTTGCCCGAAATTTCTTCGTGTATCAAATCATCACGCTTGACATATACTTTCACGTTGCGGTTCGACCATTGTTCGGTCGTTAATTCTTGTAAAATGGAACGGTTTATGTCTGGAAAGTTCATTTAATTTTTTCCTACACTAAAATCGCTTGGTAATTTTCCTCCGAAAAGTCGATTTCAACACGGTCTTTCAATGTTGTAGAGAGTAAAATTCCTGTGTAATCTGCCCGAATAGGAAAACGATGATGCAAGCGGTCAACCAAAGTTACAGTTTTGATTTCTTTGATTGGATATTGTAGTAAAATCGTCAGCGCATATTGCATGGTTTTGCCCGAGTTTAGTACGTCGTCAATCAAAACAACATATTGGTTTTTAACCGTTGCCAAGTCGATTGATGCCGTAATCGGATAATCCATCGGATTAGATTTGTCCAAGGTAATTTCAAAAACAACGATTTCGGCACTCGTCAACGGTGCTATAATTTTTTTGATTTCTTCAGCGATTTTAATACCGCTACCGCAAATTCCTGCTAAGAAAATCTGTTTTTCTTCGTTGGCATTTTCTAAGATTTCATACGCCAAACGTGTGATTTTTTGGTCAATTTGCTTTTTTGTTAAGACTATTTGCATCGTTCGTTGTTTTTAAACGTTGGACAAAAATAAGGAATGTTTTGGATATTATGACATTAGGATATTATGATTTTACGACGGTCATAATATCATAACGTCTTTCTGCGCAGCGGTCTTGCCGTCTAAACAAAAATTTTCCGTGCCATTGGCCCTAAATTAAATAAAGCATCGACAATGCTTAAATTACCTTCAAATGTTCCATTTTTTTCAAAAACCTGTGTGTAACGATATGTAACTTCGTGTGACGGAATTTCATCAAGCGTGCGCAAATCGGTTTCGTTTGAGTTTAAATCATAGTTTGTACTTAAAAAAGACGGTGTTTCGATGTTTAAACTTTTGACGATAATTTGATTTAGTGCGTGTGTAAATTCGGTTAAATTCTCAATCTTTTGTTCGTAAATCGGCTTGATGTCAAAGATGTAATGTTCAAAATACGGACTGCTCGAATAGGCTGTTTCCAAGGCGTTGAGATGTTGACGCACCCAATCTTCTTGATAGGAAATTTGCATATCGCACATAGCGGTTTTATTTCCGTTGATTTTTTTGACAGGAATTATCAAGGTTTGTACACCATTTGGACCAAGAATATACATACGATTGCGCATGGTTTGTTTGACGTAATGTTCCGTCATTTCAAAACAAACGCTTTCCGCCCGAAAAATCTTTTGATAATATCCAATTGCGCCCAAATAGGCGAGTGGTAGGCGCAGGTGTTTCATTTTGTTTCGCTGTCTTTCACACCCTTAACCACACCAAAAAGTGTCAACGATGC
>DAOMPZ010000192.1:0-4019 GCA_035445045.1 Crocinitomicaceae bacterium
ACAATGGCAATCTGGAATATCCAAAAAAATATTCTTTTGACACTCGGAACGCTAACAGCATTTATTGTTGGGTTGCTGATTTTTCTTTACGAAAAGCCCGAATATGCCGAGCCTATTTCAATCGTTGGTAGTAATTTATTGCTTTTCGGAATTATTACAGCGTTTATTTTAATGGCGATGCGCCACAAGGTAAATGTTTACGATAGTTTTATCGAAGGCGCAAAAGAAGGTTTTCAAGTTTCCATTACCATTATTCCGTATTTGGTGGCGATGTTGTGTGTTATTGCGATTTTCAGAGCAAGCGGAGCGATGGATTTCCTCATGGACGGTATTCGTTTTTTGTTTATTGAAATTGGTGTGCGTTCGGTCGAATTTGTTGATGCGTTGCCTGTTGCGTTTATGAAACCTTTGTCGGGAAGTGGCGCACGAGCGTTGATGATTGACACGTGGAATACTTTCGGAATTGACAGTTTTGCAGGACGTTTGGCAGCGACATTTCAAGGAAGTACCGAAACGACATTTTACGTTTTGGCGGTGTATTTTGGATCGGTAAACGTTAAAAACACACGTTACGCAGCAATTGGCGGATTGATTGCCGATTTATTTGGTGCATTAGCAGCGATTTTTGTAGCATATTTATTTTTTGTAAAATGAAGTTTTGGGATAAAATAAAAGATTGGGCGTTGGAAGGCAACGATGACGAGCTAAATGTTAACATGAATGCTTTTGATTACCACCCCAAAATTATATTGGCGTGGAAAGTCTGTTTGACAGGCAATAAAGAAATTTCCAAATGGCTTGCCGAAAACGGTTATATTGAGTTGGTTAAAGCATCGGCGGCGATATTGGGTCACGAAGATTCACGTGTGTGGCTCATGGAAAACGGCTATCCGCATTTAATGGCTTTTATCAATGCGATTGAGGAAGAAGAAAAGGCTTTTCAATGGTTGAAACGCTATAATTACGAAAAACTGTATTTCATGGCAAATGCCATAAATGACGATTTGCTGGCGTGGCAATGGTTGCACGCAAACGCCTCGGAAGACATCATTTTATTTTGCAACCAAGTGATTGACTTGCGTAAAAGAATTGATGATGTAACGCAGAAAATGTAGGTGGACATTAGGACGTTAAGATGTTACGACATTACGACGGTTATCGTCATAATATCTTAATGTCGCAACGTCTAATTGATTAAACTGTCTAATCGCTTTATTCTGATTTACTTTGTAGTTCGGTTGAAATGCTTACCTTTGACCTTTACTTTTTTATAAATTATAAAATGAGAATTTTAAAACCTTTTTTAGCTTTATTTTCACTTACACTTATTCTTTCTGCTTGTAAAGAAGATTTGAAAATCAATGGTAACGCCAAAGCATCAGCGGTTGTGTATGCTGTGTTAGATCCAAGTGAAACCACACATTTTATAAAAGTAAACCGTGCATTCGTCACAGCTGACAATCAAATCGAAACGGCTGCAATCGCAGATTCTAACTACTTTGCATCAGTGCAAGGAACAGTTAAAGAATATTATAATGGCGAATTAAAAAGAACGTTCAATTTGGTCGATACAATTGTTGAAAACAAAGCGAGTGGCGTTTTTTACTACCCATATCAAAAAGTCTATATGTTCAAAACAACAAAAGACCAACCGCTAAGAAATGCGATAGGTTATGTTTATAAATTAGAATTGGACATCAACAATGGCGAATTTGTCGTAAACGGCGAAACGGAATTGGTGCGAGATGTAAAAATTACATTTCCAAGCACGAACGCCATCAGCAAATACGAATTTGCTAACAATCAATCGAGTGCAGAGAAATACAAAGCTCCAAAAATTGCTGGTGAATATGGTACAGGTTCGATGTATGACACTCGATTACGTGTTTCTTTTGCCGAATTTACAAGCGCATCAGACTCTGTTATCAAATCATTTGATTGGGTTATCAAAACAGGCGACATCAACGGTGGTACAAGCAAAATCATTTCGACACAAGCAGACGGAAAAACATTTTACGAACTCATCAAAAACAACGTTTCTACCAATCCAAATGTGATTAAGCGCAATTTATTGGAAATAGAAGTTATCATCACTTCGGGTTCAAACGTCTTATTGGATTACATCACGCTTTCCAAGCCAAGTTCAACGATTGCACAAAGTAAAATTACCTACACAAATTTGACGGCAACAAACAACCGAAATGTATTAGGAATTTTCACTTCTCGCACAACGGTTTCGCTTTCTAAAAAAGAAAATTTAGTTGTCAACGGAGCGCAATTATCGGCTATCGACAAAAACTCGATGCGTGAATTGTGCAAAGGCCCAATCACAGGATTGTTGCTTTTCTGTGCGCCAAGTTCTGTTTATCAAGCAGAAGATTATTACTGTAATTAAAAATTGAATCACAGAGATACAATAGAAAATATAGAAAAAAAGGGGGACTTTTCTTTCAAAAACTATAATAATCTATGTTTCTATGTGGTTAAAAACACTTAAATAATCTCGGAAAATGACAGACGAACGTAAAACATTTTTTGCCGATGTTATTCTTCCTTTATCCGTAAAAAACACGTTTACTTATCGTGTTCCTTTTGAGTTGAACGATAGTATTCAAGCAGGAATACGTGTAGTTGTACCTTTTGGAAAAGCGAAATTTTATTCGGGAATTGTAACACGTGTCCACGAGGAAATTCCAACGGAATACCAAGCAAAATACATCGAAACGATTTTAGACGACACACCCATAATTACGCCCAACCAACTCAAACTTTGGTATTGGATTGCCGAATATTATATGTCCCCGATTGGCGATGTGATGAATGCGGCTTTACCGTCAAATTTGAAATTAGCATCGGAAACAAAAATCACATTACACCCTGATTTTGAACAAAATAAAGTTTTAGAAGACGAGCGTTTTACAACAATTATAGATACCTTGGAAGTGAAAGAAGTCTTGGATTTAAAAGAAATTTCCGACTTGCTTGCACTTAAAACCGTTCAGCCACTTATCAAAAAAATGATTGACCAGCGTATTGTCATTTCGGTTGAAGAATTGAATTACAAATACGTAAACAAAACCGCTACATTCGTTTTTTTAGAAGATGATTTTCAAGATTTAGAACAACTCGCACTTTTACTTGAGCAATTAGATAAAAGCAAAGCGAAACAAAAACAAGCCGAAGCAATCACACAATTTGTTGGTTTGATTGACCCACAAATGTTGTCCATGCCTGTTTTGAAAAAAGATTTGGAAGAAAAAAATGTTTCGACTTCGACCATTAACACACTTGTCAAAAATGGAATTTTTAAAACTGAAAAATTAAAAATCGACCGTTTTAAAGCTAAAAATGAGGACGTTCAAAAAGATTTAAAACTTTCTTCAGCACAACAAACGGCTTTTGATGAAATTGAAACAGCATTTCAAGATGATAAAATAACCTTGTTACACGGAATTACAGGTTCGGGAAAAACGGAAACTTACATCGAATTAATCAAAAAAGCACTGCAAAACGAGCAACAAGTTTTGTTTTTGCTGCCCGAAATTGCCTTGACAACACAACTTATCAAGCGTTTGGAACTACACTTTGGCGATTTAGTCGGTGTTTATCATTCTCGGTTTAACCAAAACGAGCGTGTCGATATTTGGAATCATGTGTTAAACAACCACCCAAAACGCTTTCGTATCATCGTTGGCGCACGTTCGGCGGTGTTTTTGCCGTTCCAAAATTTGGGATTAATTATCGTTGATGAAGAACATGAATCTTCGTTCAAACAGATGAATCCTTCGCCACGTTATCACGGTCGTGATGTAGCGATTATTTTAGCTAACTTGTTTAAAGCGAAATGTTTATTAGGTTCAGCAACGCCGTCTATGGAAACGTTTTACAATGCTGAAAATGATAAATATGCGTTGGTTTCGCTCACAGAACGCTACGGCAATGCGACACTTCCCGAAATTTGGTGTGCCGATGTCAGACAGATGAAAAAAGATGTCACAAACACCTCGCATTTTACAGCC
>DAOMPZ010000193.1:0-3936 GCA_035445045.1 Crocinitomicaceae bacterium
TGATTATTTGGACGCTCCTGTTATGCGTTTAACCCAAACAGATACACCTTTTGCATTTTCACCAACCTTAATAGAGGCGGCTTTACCAAAAATAGAGCATATTGTTAAAGCTGTGAAACAGTTGACTTATAGAGTGTAGCATCAAGATTGAAGCCCTTGTTTTATCGTCGGTCTGAATCTTAATTCAAAACTCTTAACTCGTCAAATGCTCGTCTTTGTTTTTTCAATCATTGTAGCTAAAAAATCTCTTGCTCTGAAAAGTTGTGCTTTGACTGTGCCTAATGGAATATCTAAGGTTTCGGCAATTTCTTCGTAACTCAATTCGTCAAAATAACGCAGTTCGACTAATTCACGATAGCGTGGTTTGAGTTTGGTTACTAAATTGCGCATCAATCGTACTTTTTGTTGGTGCATCACTTCCTCTTCGGGGGTCATTTCAGATGCTTTTGCCTCGACATAAATCACTTCGCCGTCCGAGGTTGTGTAGCCTGTATCCATGGACGTAACTTTGATACGCTTTTTTCGGATAAAGTCAATACAATTATTGGTAGCAATTTTAAACAACCACGTGCTAAAAGCATAATCTTGCGAGTATTGGTCTAAGCGTGCAAATGCTTTTCCGAAAGCCTCAATGGTTAAATCTTCGGCATCTTCCGTGCTTTTAACCATTTTTATAATGGTGTGGTAAACCGAATCTCGGTAGTGGCTCATGAGTTGTGAATAGGCAGTTTGGTCGCCTGACAAGGCTTTATGAATTAACTCATAATCTCTTTTCGCTTTGTCCGATACAGTTTTTGTTACCTCCATTGTTGCCTTTGTGTATTTTTTAAATTAGCGAATATAAACGGCGTTACTACCATATAAACGGTTTCCCAAATCGGAAAAATTAACGCCATTTGCAAGGACTTTAATTTTCTGAAATTAAGCATAAAAACCGTCCATTTGAATAAAAATACACCACCAAAAACGATGAGTGCAACACCATTATATTCAATATCGAACATCAAAGTAACAAATAAAGTTAATAGTGCTAACCAACTGAAACTATAAATTCCTAACAGTAACTTTTTAATAACCTTGTATTTTGGCGATGCGCTGTAATGCCTTTTCTTCTGTATCAGCCAATCCGACCACGTTTCTTTGGCATCGGAATAACACCATGTTTTTTCGTTAATTTCAATGGAAACATTTTTTCGGGTTGCCGTTTCTTGCAAAAATAAATCGTCATCGCCCGAAAGAACGTTGTAATGTTTTTTGAAACCTTTATTTTTTTCAAACACTGCTTTTTTGTACGAAAAATTACGTCCAACGCTCATGTACGGAACTTTTGCCAAAGCATAAGCAAAATAATTTACCGCAATGTAAGTCGTTTCCATGCGGCTAAACCAATTTAAAAATCCTTTGGTTTTGCGCATTGGTCCATAACCTAAAACAAGCTCCGTTTTGTCATTTTCGTAATGCGCCACCATGCGTTTTAACCATTCTTTGCTCGTAGGTTTGCAATCGGCATCAGTCAGTAAAATAAGTTCGTTTTTAGCAGCTTTAATTCCAAGTGAAAGCGGAAATTTCTTCCCCATTTTGAGATGTGTACTGCGTTGAACGTTGATAACTCGAACGTTGGAATAAAATTTCTGAAAAGCACGCATCACATCTATCGAATCGTCCGAAGATAAGTGATTTACTAAAATAACTTCAAAATTTGAATAATCTTGTTCGACCACATCTTGCAGGTTTTTCAATAGGTTTTCTTCTTCATTTCGACAGCAAATAATAATCGAAACTGACTTTTCTCTACCGTTGTTTGGAAACTGTTTTTCTCTGTAAAATGCCAACCGTGCGTAAACCAAAAACACATATAAAAGTTGTATGAAAGCGAAAAAGCACAGCGCATAAAATAGAAATGTCGGTATTGAATTTTCAAACAAGGGTGTAAACTGCATCTTTAATGAAGATTTTTGCAAAGATGAGATATTCAATAATTCGCACTATCTTTGTCGTCATTATTTATTAACAAAGATATGCACTTTGACTTAGAACATTTCGACCCAAAAAGCAATGCAAGAGCAGGAAAACTGACCACCGACCATGGCGAAATCCTTACGCCGATATTCATGCCTGTCGGTACAGTAGGCTCGGTAAAAGGAGTGCATCAACACGAATTAGAGAACGATATTAAAGCGCAAATCATTCTTGGAAATACGTATCATTTATACTTGCGCCCAGGAATTGACGTGTTAGAAAACGCAGGCGGATTGCATAAATTTATCAATTGGAAAAAGCCAATTTTGACCGATTCGGGCGGTTTTCAAGTTTATTCTTTGTCGAAATCACGGAAAATTACCGAAGAAGGCGTAAAATTTCAATCGGTTTATGACGGTGCGTATCACTTTTTCACACCCGAATACGCCATGGACGTACAGCGTGCCATTGGTGGCGATATTATCATGGCTTTTGACGACTGTACACCGTATCCATGTGATTATCGTTATGCTAAAAATTCCATGGGAATTACGCATCGTTGGTTAGACCGCTGTATCGAACGTTTTGAAAATACACCGCCGAAATACGGTTACGAACAAGCCTTGTTCCCGATTGTACAAGGAAGTGTTTATGAGGATTTACGCAAAGCATCAGCGGAATATATTGCCTCCAAAGATATGTTTGGAAATGCCATTGGTGGGCTTTCTGTCGGCGAACCCGAAGAAGAAATGTATGCGATGACCGAATTGGTTACGGAAATTTTACCCAAAGAAAAACCCCGTTATTTAATGGGGGTTGGAACGCCGTGGAACATTTTGGAAAGCATCGCACGTGGTATTGATATGTTCGATTGTGTTATGCCGTCACGGAATGCTCGCCACGGATTACTTTTTACGTGGGAAGGCACGATTAACATCAAAAATCAAAAGTGGGAAAAAGATTTTTCGCCTTTAGACCCAAGCGGAAAAACGTATGTCGATAGCGTTTATTCCAAGGCTTATTTACGTCATTTGAACAAAGTGAACGAATATTTGGCGGTGCAAATTGCAACCATTCACAATTTAGGTTTTTATTTGGATTTGGTCAGTGAGGCGAGAAAACACATTTTGGACGGTACGTTTAGCACGTGGAAAAATCAAGTAATTCCTAAATTAAAAATACGATTATAAAGCAAATGCTAAAGAAATACGATACGTACATTCTTAAAAAGTTTTTGACGACTTTCTTTTTTATTTTGGGTGTTATCATGCTCTTAGCCATGGTATTTGACGTTTCTGAAAAATTGCCCGATTTTATTGAAAAGAAAGCTCCTGTAAGCGAAGTGATTTTTGTTTACTACGTAAATTTTATCGTTTTTTACGGCAATACCTTTTCTTCGCTTATTGTTTTTATTACCGTTATTTGGTTTACCTCCAAAATGGCGCAAGACTCTGAGATTATTCCGATGTTGTTTAGCGGAAAACCGTTTTCACGCATTTTACGTCCGTACATGATTGGCGCAGGAATTTTGGCAATTTTATCATTTATTTTAAATCACTTTATCGTTCCGTATTCCAACGAATCACGCCTAAACTTTGAAGAACGTTATTACCGCAATGATTTTTACGTCAACAATTATATTGCGGAATTTCCCAACAACACGATTGTTTATTTTGATAGTTACGGAACAGAAAATCAAACTGTTATCAATTTGCACGTTGAAAAATGGTCAAAGGAAAATAAATTGGAAAAATACATTCAAGCCAATTCTGCTAAATACGACAGCATTACGCAAAAGTGGCAGTTGAGTAATTACCTTATCCGAGATATTTACAATTCCAAAAACGACGTTATTCCCGACAAAATCAACAAAGGTATTCAATACGATACTGTTTTGCCTTTCAAAATGAGTGATTTTGCTATGCGTGATAACATTTCCGAGGCGATGACATACACGGAATTAACGAAGTTTATCGC
>DAOMPZ010000194.1:0-3925 GCA_035445045.1 Crocinitomicaceae bacterium
TTAAATGGATTATACGAAATATTACAGTATCAACAGTAGAATTAAAAAGTTTTACGTTTTTATTTTTCTTTTTACAACCTGTTCGCTTTGGGCGCAACAAAACGCTAATCTTCCTTACAGTTCCAATGGAATTGGGATTTTAAATGCAGATAACCGATTTGTTTTCAATTCATTGGGAAACACCTTAGTTTCTTCTGTTGATAGCACTATGTTAAACATTTACAATCCGTCTTCGTATTCTGGAATTGGAAAAGGACAACCGATTTTTTCCATTGGATTGGACAATACGTTGAATTTTTCAAACGTGAATGGCATCAAAGAAAAAGGAGCTTATACACAAATTAATCACTTTGCATTTGGCGTTTCGTTTGCCAAAATTGTTGGTTTTGCATTCGGAATTAAGCCTTTTACACACAGTAGTTACAGTTTTTCCGAAACCGTTGCGCTTGATGAAAAGCAAAATATGCGACATTTATATAACGGAGGTGGTAATTCAAGTTTGTTTTTTGGCGGTTTGTCCGTAAATGCGTTGAATTTTAAACACCACAAATTAGGTCTTGGTGCAAATTTAGGTTATGTTTTTGGCTCGACTGTTAATGCGCAATCGGCTTATATTGAGAAAGATGCAAGCGTTAATGGTGGTGTGATGTATTCGACAACACGTTTTTTGAAGGCGATTAATTATGATTTTGGGTTGAATTATCAATACATTATCAACGATGACCGAATTATACTTGGTTTTACTTATACGCCTAAACAGCAACTACGAGCGACACATGTTTACGAAAAAGCGTTTTCAACAGACTTAGAAGACCAAGATAACTATAATTACATATCTTCAACAGCGGTGGACGGAAAAATTACGACACCTTCTTCTATGGCGATTGGCTTGCAGTATGTTTTGAATACACGAAAGAAAAACCAAAATGCGAAATTAAATTCACGCATAATATTTTCTGCTGAATACCGCAATAATCTTTGGTCGGAGTATGGTGAAAATTTTGCTGGGCAAAATACACCGAATTATAATTATGCAAACACAACAACGTATTCTTTTGGTGTTGAATACACGCCACAACAGTTGTTTTTAGAACGTGTGACAACAGGTTATATGTCTAAAGTTCGCTACCGTGTTGGTGCATCTTTTGGACAACTTCCATACACCGTGCAAGGCAATCAAATGGATAGAAACAGTTATGTGGTTGGTTTTGGCTTTCCGTTTTCAATCTTGCGTTCGTCTGCATCGGTTAATTTTTCGGCAGGTTACGCTACGCAAAACGTTCGTTCAATGGCCTACAAAGAACAATTTGTGCAGTTTAGTTTAGGCATTAATTTCACACCTGGAATTAACGACCGTTGGTTTAGAAAATATAAGATTGACTAAAAATGAGTCGCTTTTTCTTTTTGCTTGTAACCGTTGTTTTTCTATTTTCATGTACAAATGACTTGAAGAAAATCCAACACGTTACAGTCAAAAATACTGACCCAAACGAGCGTGTTCAAGATTTGAATTTAGTTTTTACAGACAGCGGTTATGCAAAAATCCGACTGTATGCGAAATTAGCCGAAACGTATTACGAACCTAAAAATGTGACCAAACTCAAAGACAGTCTTTGTGTTTTTTTTTATGACCAACACGGAAAAGTCGAAACGATTTTAACAGGGCATTACGGCGAATATTACCCTAATGACAATAAAATTATTGTTCAAAACCAAGTTGTTTTACAAAAGCCGATAACAAAAGAACGCATGGAAACCGAAGAGTTGATTTGGAATCAATCCGATTCTTCCATTTATTCCAACCGCTTAGTGACTGTTACCACGCCTAACGGTAAATTTTACGGCGACGGCATTAAATCCAAACAAGATTTTTCAAGCTACGAGTTTCTTCGCCCAAGAGGGAAAATAAGTTCAGAGTGAGGAGCGTAGAGTGAAGAGATTCATCCAATAAAAAAGATAACCCGAAAATTCACATCATCGCACTGTTGTTAATCAAAAACGAAGTGATTTATAAAGTTGTAGAGTAGCATAAAAAACTTTAGGACATCGTCATAATGTCCTAAAGTCCTATTATCGTAGCGTCCAATTAATGTTTTGACAAGTAATCTGCAACACCATCAAAAGACGCTTTCATTCCTTCGTCGCCTTTGTGCCAGTTTGCTGGACAAACTTCGCCGTTTTCTTCAAAGAATTGTAACGCATCAACCATACGAAGTGCTTCATCAACGTTTCTTCCTAGTGGAAAATCGTTAATTAATTGATGAACTACTTTTCCCTCTTTGTTGATTAAATACAAACCTCTGTACGCAATCATCGGACCTGTTGCAATTACATTCCCTTCCATGTCGTAATCGTAATCCCCAGCTAAAACACCGTAATCCAATGAAATTGTTTTGCTTGTGTCCGCAACGATTGGATACGTAACACCTTCAATACCACCTTTGTTTTTTGGTACATTCAACCAACCCCAGTGACTTTCTTCTGTATCTGTTGAACACGCAACAACTTTACAGTTTCTTGCCTCAAACTCTGCTAATTTCGCTTGAAAAGCGTGTAATTCAGACGGACAAACGAATGTAAAATCTTTTGGATAGAAAAAGAAAACTACATAGTTTTTTCCTAAATATTGGTCTAAAGAGAAGTTTGATACAATTTCTCTTCCATTTACCACAGCTGCCGCCTCAAATGACGGTGCTTTTTTTCCTACTAATGAAGACATATTTATTATTTTATTTATTTGACATTATTTATTTCAAAAACTTAAAATTCATTCCTGGGTAAACCGCAGATTTTCCGAGTTCTTCTTCAATGCGCAATAATTGATTGTATTTTGCCATTCTATCAGAGCGAGAGGCTGAACCTGTTTTGATTTGTCCGCAATTTAAGGCAACCGCTAAGTCAGCAATTGTGTTGTCTTCGGTTTCGCCCGAACGGTGGCTCATCACAGAAGTATAGCCGTTTTTCGTTGCTAACTGAACCGCCTCAATTGTTTCTGTCAACGACCCAATTTGGTTTACTTTTACTAAAATTGAATTGGCAACGCCTTTTTCAATTCCTTCTTCCAAACGTTTTGTATTCGTTACAAATAGATCATCGCCTACCAATTGAACTTTCTCTCCGATTGTTTCCGTTAGCAATTTCCAACCGTCCCAATCATCTTCTGCCAAACCGTCTTCGATGGAAATAATTGGGTATTTTTCGCACCATTCTTTCCAAAACTGAACCATTTCAGCAGATGTTCTCTCTTCTCCTGTGGATTCAAAAACATATTTTCCGTTTTTGTAAAACTCTGACGATGCTGCATCTAAAGCGATAAACACATCTTTACCTGCTGTGAAACCTGCTTTTTCAATCGCCTCTAAAACCACTTGAATAGCTTCTTCATTCGAACCTAAATTAGGCGCAAAACCACCCTCATCTCCAACATTGGTGGACATTCCTTTGGCTTTCAACACGCTTTTTAAATGGTGGAAAATTTCCGTTCCCCAACGCAAACCTTCCGAAAAAGATTTTGCACCAAACGGCATAACCATAAATTCCTGAATATCAATAAGGTTGTCTGCGTGCGAACCGCCATTCAAAATATTCATCATCGGAACAGGCATCGTTACCGCTCCTACTCCACCGATATACGAATACAACGATAAGTTAGACTCCAACGCTGCCGCTTTTGCCACAGCTAAAGAAACGCCCAAAATAGCATTTGCACCCAACTTGGATTTGTTCGGTGTACCGTCTAATTCAATCAAACGTTGGTCGATAGATTTTTGTTCAAAAACAGAAACTCCGAAAAGTGCCTCGGCAATAATCGTATTCACATTACGCACAGCTTGAGTCACGCCTTTTCCAAGGTACTGCGATTTGTCGCCGTCACGTAGTTCTACTGCCTCGTGAACACCTGTCGATGCTCCTGACGGAACTGCTG
>DAOMPZ010000195.1:0-3890 GCA_035445045.1 Crocinitomicaceae bacterium
TTTACCTCATTCTCAACGCCTCGTATTTTATCTATTTTTGAACATCTTAAATATATGCGTATTTTAAACATAATTAATACAAGAGAGTGTCTGATTTTTCGGACACTCTTTTTTTGTCATCGTTGTTCCCTAAAATTTAATTTTCATTTTTATACTCCCAAACCGACTTTTTATTATATTTTTGCACCCCGTAGTTACATTTATAAACATTATGTCAAATTCTACCAAATATGTATTTGTAACGGGGGGTGTTGCTTCTTCGTTAGGCAAAGGTATCATCTCGGCTTCCTTAGCTAAATTATTGCAAGCTCGTGGATACACCGTTACCATTCAAAAATTAGATCCGTATATTAATATCGACCCAGGAACGTTGAATCCTTACGAACACGGCGAGTGTTTTGTAACTGATGACGGTGCAGAAACCGACTTAGACTTAGGACATTACGAACGTTTTTTGAATGTTCCAACTTCGCAGGCAAACAACGTGACGACAGGTAGAATTTACCAATCGGTTATTAGCAAAGAACGTCGAGGCGATTATTTGGGCAAAACTGTTCAGATTATTCCGCATATCACGGACGAAATCAAAGATCGTATTCAACTTTTGGGTAAAGACAAAAAATTTGACATTGTAATTACCGAAATTGGTGGAACAGTGGGCGATATTGAGTCGTTGCCATTCGTGGAGGCTATACGCCAAATGATGTGGGAATTTGACAATGATTGTTGTTCGATTCACTTGACATTAGTTCCGTATTTAGCTGCGGCAGGCGAATTGAAAACAAAACCGACACAACATTCCGTAAAACAATTTTTGGAATTAGGCGTTCAACCTGATGTTTTAGTTTGCCGAACAGAACACGCATTGGATTTGAACTTGCGTAAAAAAGTAGCGAAATTCTGTAATGTGTCTGTCAATGCGGTTATTGAGTCGATTGATGCCGAAACGATTTACGATGTTCCGCTGAATATGTTGACAGAGGAATTGGATAAAGTCGTTTTGGAAAAATTAGGCTTGACTTCAAAAACAACACCGAATTTAGACTCTTGGAAAGCATTTTTGAGCCGTGTTAAAAATCCAAAACACGAAATAACTGTCGGATTGGTAGGAAAATATGTTGAGTTAAAAGATTCCTACAAATCTATTTCCGAAGGATTTGTTCACGCAGGAGCGCAAAACGAGTGCAAAGTAAACGTAAAATGGATTCATGCCGAAAAATTATCTCCCGAAAATATCGACCGTGAATTAAGCGGTTTGGACGGAATTTTAGTCGCTCCAGGCTTTGGCGAACGTGGCATTAACGGCAAAATTGATGCGGTTCGTTTTGCACGAGAAAACAAAATCCCATTCTTTGGAATTTGCCTCGGAATGCAATGTGCTGTTATTGAGTATGCTCGCAACGTACTTGGCTTGGAAGATGCACACACAACCGAAATTGCCGAAGATTGTAAAAATCCTGTTATCAGCATGATGGAGGAACAAAAAAATATCGCAAACATGGGCGGAACAATGCGTTTAGGTGCGTACAAGTGTAAACTTAAACCAAATTCCAACGCTGCGCTTGCCTACAATTCAGACATTATCGCTGAAAGACACCGTCACAGATACGAGTTTAATAACACGTATTTGGAACAATTCGAGAAAAACGGCATGACAGCCACAGGAACAAATCCTGATACAGGTTTGGTCGAAATCATTGAAATTCCGTCACACCCTTGGTTTGTCGGAGCGCAATTTCACCCCGAATATAAAAGTACTGTTGACAATCCGCACCCGCTTTTTGTCGCATTTGTAAAGGCATCAATTGAAAATAAAAATAAATAAAAATGGATAAAAACAAACTGATTGGATTAGGACTTATTGGCTTTATATTAGTTGCTATCGGCATTATCAACAAAAAAGACGTAGAAAAAACACGTTTAGAAACCACTCCAAAAACGGAACAAGTGGTACAAAAAGAAACAAAAAAAGAAGAAGTAAAAACAACAACTGGAAAAACATCTTCGTCTGAAAAAACGAGTTTCAAAGAAGAAACTATCACCTTGACAACGGACAAATCTATCTATGAATTTTCCACCAAAGGCGGTAATTTAGCGGCTGTTTATTTGAAGGAATACAAATCGTTCAAGCATTTTGAGAAGAAAGAAGACAAACCATTAAAACTTTTCGGAAAAGGCGACAACACAAACGAATTAGTGTTTAAATACAACGGAAACGAATACCGCACAGGAAACAAACCGTTTGAAGTTATCGAGCAGACAGCGAACCGCTTAGTTTTGCAAAATACGGTTGCAGACGGTAAATACATTCAATATGTTTACACGACCAAAAACGGAGCGTACGACTTAGATTTTGACATTAATTTCAAAGGTTTTGCAGGTGATGTTGCGCCAAACAGCGTGATGATGAATTGGACAACAGATATGTCAAAAACAGAGCAATTGTTGCAAAACGAACGTATGGTTGCGACTATTTCCTACCAAGACATTACCAAAGAACATGATTATTTGTCAGAAGGAAGTGACGACTACGAAGCGGATTTAGATGAAAATATTAATTGGGTAGCGTTCAAAAAAAGCTATTTCAGTGCGATTATGAAATCGTCCAATACGTTTGCAAAAGAAGGAACGAAATTTGAAATTAAAAACTATTCCAAAGGTCACAAAAAGGAATATTCGCACATCAAACATTACAAATCGTTGTTGAATTTAGGCATTGCGAACACAGCTGATGCGAACATTCACATTAATTGGTTTTTTGGACCGAATAAATTAGAGATATTAGAAACGTACAACAGCGGTTACGAAGATATTTTGAATTTTGGTTGGGGACTTTTCCGTTGGATAAACGTTTACGTATTCAACCCTATTTTCATTGCTTTGGCTTCGACAGGAATGAATTACGGATTAGTAATTTTGTTTTTGACGTTGATTATCAAGTTGGTATTGATGCCTATTCAATGGAAGATGTACGTTTCTTCGGCTAAAATGCGTATTCTAAAACCCGAAATTGACGAGTTGAATGCTAAATATCCGAACAAAGAAGATGCGATGAAAAAGCAAACGGAAATGATGACACTTGACCGTGAAAGTGGTGCATCGCCATTTTCGGGTTGTTTACCGATGTTAATTCAGATGCCTATTTTATTTGCGGTTTTCCGCTATTTCCCTGCGGCTTTTGATTTACGTCAACAGTCGTTTTTGTGGGCGCACGATTTATCAACGTACGATTCAATTTATACATTCGGAACGTACATTCCGCTATACGGCGACCATATTTCGTTATTTACCTTGTTAATGTCCGTGACGACATTAGTTTACACGCATTACAACAGCGGAAATATGACGCAACCACAACAGCCTGGAATGCCAAATATGAAAGTTATCATGTACATTTTTCCGATTACGATGATTTTCTTCTTTAACAATTATTCGGCAGGTCTTTCGTATTACTATTTCATCTCGACTTTAATTTCAATTTTAATGATGGTTGCAATCAAGCAATTTTTCGTTGACGAAGATAAATTAAAAGCTAAAATGGAGGCTAAAAAAGCGGAAGCTGTCAAAGGCGGAAAGAAAAAATCTAAATTCCAAGAGCGTTTAGAAGCGATGCAGAAGATGCAAGCAGAGCAACAAAAAATGAGAAATAAGAAGTAGGACTTTTTAAAAAGCCAACTCTCAGCGTTATGCTAAAAATTTAAAATGCTCATTTACAATCGTAAACTCCGCTTTTAAATTTTTACCAAGCCTTGATATTTGACTTTTTTTTAAAAAAAAATTCCATTAATACTATTAGAAAGCTCCTTTGAAAAAAGGGGCTTTTTTAGTTTTTATTATGTCCCGTCCTGAAATAAGTTGACAACATTTAGACTTATTATGGAAAAACAAGA
>DAOMPZ010000196.1:0-3164 GCA_035445045.1 Crocinitomicaceae bacterium
GAACAGGAAGTGGCGTTGCAGGAAAAGACCTTGGGCCAGGTAACGGAAAAGGCGATGGAAACGGCTTAGGAGAAGGAAGCGGAAGTGGTGTAGGTGAACGCAAAAGACAGACAAACTTAAACGTTGCAGGCATCAAATCCAACCACGATTGCCGTATTGATATGAAATTATCGGTTAATTCCGAAGGAAATGTAGTAGCTGTGGAGGTTTTAGGAACAACCACAACAACCGACCAAAAGTTAATTCAGCAAGTTACGGCAGCAATTAAACAGCAAATTAAATACAGCAAACGCCCAAATACAACGATTGAGCGTTTTAATTATAGCGTAAACATCAAAGCAACTTAATACATGGAAACGGAATTGGATAAAGCATACCAAAAAACCGTTTCTTGGCTTTTTCAACAATTTCCTGCGTTTCAGAATGTCGGGGCGAGTGCCTACAAACCTGATTTGGGAAATATCCGTGCGTTAATTAACGAATTGAATCTTGATTTTTCGGGTATAAAATTCATTCACATCGCTGGAACGAACGGCAAAGGTACGTGTACGAATTACATCGGCTCGGTGCTTATGGAACAAGGTTATACCACAGGGATTTTCACTTCGCCACATATTCTTGATTTTCGGGAACGAATGCTTGTAAATGGGCAATTCATTGACAAAAAAACAGTTATCGACTTTTGCGAATACATTAAAAATCTAAGTATTGAACCGTCTTTTTTTGAAATTACATTTGCTTTGACATTAAGTCATTTCATTGCTAAAAAATGTGATTTTGTTGTACTTGAAACAGGTCTTGGCGGTCGCTTAGATGCGACGAACATCGTCAATCCGATTTTGAGTATTATTACCAATATTGGTTTTGACCACGTTCAGCTTTTAGGCGATACACTTGAAAAAATTGCGTTTGAAAAAGCAGGGATTATCAAAACTGAAACGCCTGTTTTAATTGGCGAATTTACCGCTGAAACGTTGCCTGTCTTTGAACGTGTTGCGAACGAGAAGAAATCAGAAATTTATTTTGTAAATGATTATAACGTCGAAAAAAGCTACTTTCCGATTGATAATTACAAACGTAAAAATGAAAAAATCATTCTCAAAGCGATAGACATTTTGCGTTCGTTAGATGTTGAAATCAGTAACGAAAGCATTGAAAATGGTTTTAAGAATATTTATCAAAATACCAGCTACAAAGGTCGTTTTCAGGTTATTTCGGAAAAACCACTTGAAATTGTTGATGTGGCGCACAACGAAGACGGAATTAAAGATTTGCTAAACGCTATCAAACAAATTTCGTTTGACAAATTACACATCATTTACGGTTCGTCTTCGGATAAGGAATACACGAAAATTTTAGATTTATTTCCAGATGATGCCACACTCTATTTTACTGAATTTTCCAATCATCGCAGTGTGAAAATGGAGGAATTGAAACTAAATAAACCAAATATAGCCTATTTTAAAAACATTCAAACGGCGTATTCACACGTAAAAAACGTACGTTCCAACGAAGATTTAACGCTTATTACAGGAAGTTTTTATTTGATAAGTGATTATTTCGCTATGGGCGATGCCACAAAATAATATTCTTTATTGGTTTCAAACAGATTTTCAAATTCAGCTTTGCTTAACGCTTTTTCTTTTTTGACAAATGCTTTTAAAGTGTAAATTTTCAAGCCAACAATTTCGTTTAAAAAGTCAAATAAGTCAGTAGGTTTCGTGCCGTAAAAATCGCTTGCGCCTTTTCCACATTCAAATAAAATGATTGGTTTATTGTTTTTCAATAGATTTTCACTTCCTTTCAATACGCCAAATTCGCCACCTTCGACATCTATTTTGATAAAATGAATTTGTTCAGTTGCTGAAATTAATTCATCTAACGTTCTGACTTCAACATTTATTTCTTCAATTTCGGGGTCTTTGACGGCATATTTTCGTTGCTTAATTCCGCTATATGCAGGTGCATTTTTGACAAAATTAAACGTTGATGTTCCGTTCGTGTCAGACAAAGCGTACGGTAAAATCGTTGCTTTGTTGGTGTATTTTGCTGTTAGATTTTCAAACAAAAGCGGAATGGGTTCAAACCCGTAATGTTTGCCATTCGGCGAATATTTTAACATCAAATCTAAGATTTCCCCTTTGTGACAACCAATGTCGATGCAATTATGATTTTCTTTCACATAATTTTTGATAATATCCTTTGTCAATCGGTCATACTCGAGATTTTTGGTCAAGTCAATTTTTAATGTGATGAGTGTTTCTCTAAGAAAATCTTTAAATTTCATGTATTGTTTTATTCAAGTGTTGTCAAAAGTATAATTAAAATTGGTAAAAACAAAAAAAGTCACCTTTGGAGTGACTTTCTTGTGGGGAATGACGGGTTCGAACCGCCGACCCTCTGCTTGTAAGGCAGATGCTCTAAACCAGCTGAGCTAATTCCCCTTGATTTTTAATTTAATTTATTATGTTATGAAAAAGAACGTTGTTGTGGGGAATGACGGGTTCGAACCGCCGACCCTCTGCTTGTAAGGCAGATGCTCTAAACCAGCTGAGCTAATTCCCCAATTTTTCAAAAAATACCTTGAACCGTTTTTCAAAGTGCTTGCAAAAGTACACATATTTTAATTATCTGCAAGCGTTTTGATGAAAATTTTTTTAATTCAACAAAAATTAATTGTTTTCGCCTGTCAACAACACTCCGCCATTTTGTCAGTCAAAAGTGCTTGGCACAAACCTTGTCAAAGAGTGAACGAAAAATTAAAAACAATTAAAAAACATGAAAACAGGTCAAATTAATGTTCAAACGGAAAATATTTTCCCTATTATCAAACGTTTTTTATACTCTGACCACGAGATTTTTTTAAGAGAGTTGGTCTCGAATGCTGTTGATGCGTGTCAGAAGTTAAAAGTGCTTTCGTCCACAGGCGAATACGCTGGCGAGTTAGGCGAATTGCAAGTAAATGTCACACTTGACAAAACCGCAAAAACCATTACCATTTCAGACAACGGTATCGGTATGACTTCGGACGAAATCGACAAATACATCAATCAAATTGCCTTTTCGGGAGCAGAAGAATTTGTCAACCAATACAAAGGAAAAGAGGGCGCAGAAAACATCATCGGACATTTTGGTTTAGGATTTTATTCCGCTTTTATGGTTGC
>DAOMPZ010000196.1:3174-3872 GCA_035445045.1 Crocinitomicaceae bacterium
CCGAAAAAGTTCAAATTCGCACGCTTTCACGCAGAGACGGTTCGCAAGCGGTTCAATGGGAATCAAACGGTTCACCTGAATATACGATTTCAGAAATCGACAAAAACACACGTGGAACGGAAATTATCCTTTACGTAGCCGACGATGCAACCGAATTTTTGGAAAAAGAACGTTTGCAAGGAATCTTGACAAAATACTGTAAATTCTTGCCTATTCCGATTGTTTTCGGTGAAAAAACAGAATACATCGACTCGCCCGAAGGCGAAAAAGATGACAAAGGAAACATCAAACGTGTGGCGATTCAAGTTCCAAATCAAGTGAATAACACCGTTCCTGCATGGACGAAAAAACCAGCGGATTTGAGCGATGACGACTACAAATCATTTTACCGTGAATTGTACCCGATGTCGTTTGAAGAACCGTTATTTCACATTCATTTGAACGTTGATTATCCGTTTAATCTAACAGGAATTTTATATTTCCCGAAAATCAACGAACGCATTGAAACACAACGCAATAAAATTAATTTATACAGTAATCAAGTGTTTATCACGGATAACGTTGAGCAAATTGTTCCCGAATTTTTGACCTTATTACACGGTGTGATTGATTCGCCTGATATTCCGTTAAACGTTTCACGTTCGTACTTGCAAAGTGACGGAAATGTGAAGAAAATTTCGACACATATCACGAAAAAA
>DAOMPZ010000197.1:0-3821 GCA_035445045.1 Crocinitomicaceae bacterium
CAACTACTACGAATGCCCGCGTGTTAAACTTAGGTAGTTCTGAAATAATCCTTACTGCTGGTGGGGCGAGTTTAAGAGGTTGGTTTTTTACAGGTGCAAATAAAACCTTAAACGCAGGCACAAGCCATATTCGCTTTATCAATCCTAACAACAACAATGCAACGCATGGTTTTAGGGTCGATGGGAATGACGTATATAATAATGTGTCTGTTGAACACCCTAACCACCAGTATCCTTTTTCTATGAACGGAACTGCGAAAATAAAACGGTTAATCATCAATGGAAATGCGAATTTCCAGCAAAACATTGAAGCTGATACACTTATTTTAGGCGCAGCTAAAACATATATCTTTACGGCTGGTGTTACCGCTACGATTAATGAGCATCTCGAAGCGGTTTCGCCGCCGTGCAATCGAAATATGAATATTCGAGGAAACGGGACATTCGCTATGAGTGCAACGGCAACCACTAATTTAGATGCTATTTCTTTTTCGGACATTACATTCACAGGGGCAAATGCGCCTTATGCTTCGCCTAATTCACTAGATTTGGGCGGTAACACGGGTATTGATTTTCCAATACTAACACCTCAAACACTTTATTGGGTGGGTGGAACAGGTAATTGGAACGACCCGAACCATTGGAGTACCATAAACAACGGAGTTTACCCATCTGTGGGAGGTTGTATTCCAACACCTATGGATACAGTAGTTTTTAATACAAACAGTGGAGTTGTAAACATAACACTCGATAATGACTATAACTTTTGCCGTTATATGTTGTGGGACAATGCTCCGAACGGTTCAAGTATAACAGGAACAACAGATGTACGTTTATATGTCTATGGCTCAATGCAGCTGCAAGCGAACATGACCTATGCTGTACAACGAACAATATTCATTTCATCACAAGCAGAAACCTTAAGAACGAATGGTACAGCAATGCGTTCCATACAATTAGTCGGTTCGCCGAGTAGTTCTTTCTCGTTAATGGATAATTTGAGTGCAACAGGCAGTAGCATATTAGGCAATAGCGCAGGTATTACCTTTACAAGTGGTACATTTATTACCAACGGACACAACATCAATACGTATAATTTCGTTTCAAACAACCCAAGTACCCGTTCTTTATTTTTGGGTAATTCTACGATTACTATAAATGCGAGAGGAGATAGCAATCATGATGGTTGGATTTATATAGGAAATAATGACTTTCTTGATGCAGGCACAAGTACGATTGTGATTACGAGTGAGGTAACATCAGCTTCGATGGGAGGTTTTCAGAGTAATAATAATCGTGTGTATCACAACGTTAAATTTACTCACCCAAACAGTACCTTGCCATATATCAGAGGTAATATTACAGCGAACAAAGTAGAGTTTATGGGTGGCGGAAGATTTTATGCAACCGCACTTACGTTTGATACACTCTTATTAACAGGAGGTAAGAAGTATTTATTTTGGGCAAATGGCAACATGACTATCAATAAGTTGTTCAAAGTGCAAGCCGTTCCTTGTTCGGGTTTAGCCGAATTTGATTGGTTTTCGAGTAGCACACCTACCATTGCGTCAAGATTAAACTTCGTAGCAGGTGCAACTGTTATGCTTGACCAAACATTGGTAAACAACATCAACGTTGTTTCGGGTATGATAACGGCTACGAACTCCATTGAGGGCGAAAATGTGACCAATATTTCATTTCCACTCGCATCGGGAACGACTTATTATTGGGTAGGTGGAACAGGGAATTGGAATGATGTCACACATTGGAGTACGGTCAACGATGGCGTTTACCCTTCGGTGACAGGCTGTATTCCAAAACCAACAGACAATGTTGTTTTTAATGCAAACAGTGACTTAGACGGTGCTGGCAAAACCGTAACCTTAGACGGTGCGCAACACTATTGCTTCGATTTGATATGGGAAAATATCAGCGGAACACCTAAATTCGTCTCAGCAGCTCCAACCTCAGTATTAAACGTATCTGGCTCAGCAACTTTACAACGTGAAATGTCTTATGAAATTGAAAACACACGTTTTAATTCTTCGGGTATCGACACGCTTAGAACGAATGGTGCAATAATCTATGGGAATATTAGTAAATTGGGGATAAATACACTTGTCTTAGCTGACTCCTTAATTGTCAATGAGGTTATTGCTTTTAGCAAAGGGACATTGAATACAAACAATCAATATATTTCTATTTATCGATTCTCTTCAACTGGTACTAACACAAGAACACTCCTTTTAGGAAGTTCGACCATTGTAATTAAAGGTGCTGCTACGAATAGTTGGGAATATATCGGAACAAACAAAACCCTAAACGCAGGAACAAGTCATATTATGTTTACTGTGAGTAGTAATTTTTCTGGCACAGAGGTACAAGTGAACTTTTCAGGTTCAAATAACGATGTTTATTATAATGTAACGCAAACAAGTGAGGGTTCTACAAACTTTAAAGTGAGTGGTCCTGTGGTGTTTAACAAATTACACTTAAACGGAAGTGCGATTATACAAACAAACAATACCCTTGATACCTTAATCTTAACAGCAGGTAGAAATTATTTGTTTTTTGGAAATACCACACAAACGATTAACGAGGCATTTTATCCGAATGGAAATCCATGTCGTATCACAACGTTAAACAGAACGCAGGCAGGAAACAGGCCAAAAATCGTCATGCTAAACGGAAATACTAATTTTGATTACATCAACATTGCCAACATTGATGCAACAGGTTCACACCAACAATGGCAAATCGGTAGTCATAGCGAGCAAGCTGTACCAGGTAGCAACGTGTTTATGAACTTTGCACCGTATGACCCTGGCGTGATAGACGGTTTGGGTGGTGATATTTTCATCACAGATTGCGACCCTAATTTTAAAACGGTTCTAAATGTTAGTGCTTTCAATCCTGTACCAGGCGTGACAACACACGTTTGGAGCAATGGCTCAACAGCAGATACTTTGCTAATTGATATGACGATGTTGGGAACACAATCAATTTCGGTTAATTACGGCGAGGGTTGTATTGTTAATAACAGCATTACGGTTGCTTGTCCGTTGCCAATTGAGTTAATTTCGTTCAATGCCGTTAGCAACGATTGTTCAGTTTCCTTGACATGGACAACAGGAACAGAAACTAACAACGAGCGTTTTGAAGTGTATCGCAGTACAGACGGTAAAAAATGGACATTAGCAGGAGTTACAAGTGGCGCAGGAAATTCAAGTACCGCTACATCATATCGCTTAATTGACACAGATGTTGCGTCCAACGGCATTTATTATTACAGACTAAAACAGATTGATTTTGACGGAAGAAGTGAAACGTTCAACCCGAAAAGTGTTCAAGTAAAAAGCTGTGAAGCTAATTTTATGAGCATTTATCCAAATCCTGCCACAGACAAAGTTACGATTGCTGTAACTGCAGAAAATATGAACAATGGCGTATTAGAGTTCATGAGCGTTTCGGGCGAACTTATTTACCGAACGGAATTGAACGAACTACAAGAACAAACAGATTTAGAAGTCAGCACCGCACAATTTCCAAATGGTGTTTACTTAGTGAGATTAACAACCAATACCACAAATTTCCCTGTTGAGAAATTAATGATTGCCAAATAAGGAGCAGAGTTTATCGGTATAATCCCGCGAGATGTTTCGTTTTTTTCGCTAAATCCCTATACTTACCGATGATTTCACAAAAGATTTTAGGTTTCTGCCCTTTCTTTGTAGGCTAACAAAAAAGCCCCGAAATTCGGGGCTTTTTTGTTTTATATCACTGTCCCGTCCTGAAATAAGTTGACAACATTTAGACTTATT
>DAOMPZ010000198.1:0-3743 GCA_035445045.1 Crocinitomicaceae bacterium
GTTTTCGAGTTAAACTCCTTCATAAAATAATAATTTGACTCAAGTCCTTCGCCCTTAGAAACTAAAATGCTGTCTAATTCTTTTATCTGAACTTTATCGTCTAACGGAAATTTTAATCCCGAAGTGTTTTTTAAAGTCAGCCTATAAACGCTACTTATCCACCAATCCAACGTTCTAGGTTTGAACGTGAACTCTTCTTCTGTTTCGAGTTGAATATAGTAACATCCTATTTCTTTATCGCTTAACTGCTTTTTTTCAACAATCAATACGCTACTTATTCCACCACCAAAAAAAACACCGCCACCAAACCGCCAAATGGCAACATAATTCGTATCAATTAAGCCATTGGGGATAGATTTTTCCATGTTGTTGATTAACATTTCATGCCAAGTAAGAACTTCTTTGACAGGTTGTTTATTTTTACACGAATTACAACTGTAAAATCCGAAAACAGACAAAAATACAATTGCGATGATGAAAATATTTTTCAGTTTCATACGCCTAATTTTAGTTAAAATCGAAATGAAATACTTGCCACAATCAAGCTACTTGACTGCTTAAAATGTGCTGTACTTCCTTCGTAAGCAATGTAATCAAAATTGTTGTTTTGTAACTTGTATGCCAAATCAACTGAAAGTCGCTCTTTAATTCTAAAACCAATGCCACCGCTGTAAACCGATGTCGCTTGATACGAACCCGAAAACGCTTTTTTGTATGGTTGTGGATAATGGGCAAAGCCCAAGCGAACAAAATAATTCTTCGCAATAACCAATTCGCCACCAATGCGGAAATTCAATTTCGGAGCTAATAAATCTCTAATTTCTTGGTTTTGATACGCATAATTGTTTGGTTCAGGGTCGTAAGCAAAATTACGGGTTGACTTAAATTTATTTCCTCTGTAATTTACAAATTCCAAATCAACATCTATTGCCGCCATTTTGCGAATGATAAAACCTACCGAACCAATAAATTTCGCCGGTGTTTGCAAACGATATTTGTAATTCCCGACAGGAATATAATCTGGCGGAATGTTAAAAACACCGTCATTGCGATAGGTTGTCATATCAGCAGTCCAATTATCCGTTAAGTTGTAATACGTTTTGGAATGAAACGCCAAGCCCAGCCGCAAAAAATCCGCAGGCAAGTAAATAGCACCTAATTTCAAGTTAAATCCCGCACCTTTTGTACGCAAACTGTACGTATAATTAAACGAATCGACCGCCGAAATAGAATTGGGATTGTTGACTTCGCTATGTGTGTAGGCATCGGAATAATTAATGGAATTAATCCCGACATTCGCACCAAAGTACAATTTGTTCAAATAGTTAAAGGAATAGTTGAATGAAAAATTTCCCACTCCGCCTTTGGTTGTTATCGTTCTGCGCTGAAAAGTCGTGTCGCCCGATGCTAAATTTGCTACATAGCCGTCCGCTCCGTCAGGGTCAATCGCGTAGGTATTCCATGCCAACATGGTTGTAAATGGCGGTAAATTGTCGGGAATTATTCCTTGTCCATACGATGCAAATTCGTCTAACAATGATTTGTATAATGCTCCTTGATAGCGTTTTACGGTCGCAAAATTTTCCAATCGGTTGTAGGAAAAACCAAATTGCGAATACAGAAAACCTTTGTTATTTCGAGAATTATCCTTAACGAGAACTATGCCCAAACTCGGCATTTTGGCATTGCCTTTTTTGGTTTCCAAATTATTTTCTTGAAACTTCGCTTTGGCGTTAATACTGTTGTAATGTATCGTTGTGCCAACCACGGAAGACGAAAAACGACCATAACCCGCAGGATTTATTTGGTTAGACGAAAGGTCTGCGCCCAACGCTCCAAATGCACCTGCCATAGCCTCAAAACGTGCCGAACCTTGATACCCGATATTGGAATAGCGCACAGCATCAACCACATTTTGACCAACTAAAACATACGAAATGTTTGTTAGGAATAATAGAAGTATGTATCTTGAGAAGTTGCGTTTATCCTCCCCCTTAATCCCCCTCCGAAGGGGGAAACCAAATCCGTCTTTCATTTTAATTTCATCTATATCTGCGCTCTCAACTTGCTTAACGTCTCATATTTCCACCACCTTGTGTACTTCCACCACCACTTGACGAACCTCCACCTGAACTTCCGCCACTTGAACGTGAGGGCGAGCTTGTTCCACGGTCAATTGAACGTGACGGAACGGATTGATGATTGTTAAAATTCGTGTTGTTACTTGGTTCAAACGAACGATTTGGTGCTGTTCGCTGAATGTTTGAATTGGGGGTAATAGTACGTGTTTCCGTGCTTGGTCTGACGGTATTGTTATTATTAAATGTCGAATTAGCAGGACGAGTGTTTACAGTGCTATTGATATTTGAAGGTCTTTCCGCAGGGCGCATCGTGTTATTATCACGAACAACTGAACTTGGTGTTTTCATCGTTGTCGTCGTCGCAGGGCGCATCGCATTGTTTTGTGTCGCAGGAGCGATGTTATCCGTCAACTTAGCATTGGAACGAATTGCAGAAACATTTTCTTTCGTTGCCGTCATAGGTTTTGACATTGGCGCAATACCAACGGTGTTTGGCGTATTTTTACGTGTTACAACACCGCCGCCCGAATTGTTGGCACGAGGCCCTGAATAGTGAATACCCGAACTTTGGTTGTTTGATGAATTGTTGTTTGAATTTCCAACATTGCCATAACCGCCATTATTGTAACCATTATTTCCATAATAACCATGATTCCCATAATGACCATAATAAGGGTCGTAACCATAAGGATTGTAGCCATAACCATAAGGATTATAACCGAAACCATAACCGTACGGATTGTAGCCAAAACCTCCGTAACTATAAGGATTATAGCCGTAACCGTAAGGGTTGTGACCAAAACTGTATGGATTGTAACCATAATTATAACCAAGTGAATAAGACGGGTATGTTCCCCAACCGTAATATGGATTGTAACCATAAGACAAGTAACTACCGTAACGGTTATATGAATAATTATTCATTCCAAAGGAATACATTGGGTGTCTCATGCCTAAACCATAATTGTAATTATAGTATGGGTCATAAAAATTGTTGTAATTATTGGAGTAAATCGTACTTTGACGGTTGTAGTCATAAGCGTACGGATTATTTTTTTGGTCTTGGTCATATTTATACGATGCGTACGACAAATCGTCATTGAGCGATTCGCCCAACGGAAGCGCCGTTTCTTTAACAGAATACAAATCATCGCCACCTGATAAGTCAGCGTTATAAATTGAACCACAGCTAGTTAGTCCGCTAACTAAAAGGGTTGCTACAAAGGTTAATTTCGAGGTTCTCATGGTAAAAAACATTTAATTATCAAACTTTATGCTTTAAAGATAATCTAAATTTCTAACTTTGAAACCAAATTAACGAATTATTAATTAATATTAACAATGGGTCAATTAACAACGAGAAACGAAGATTACTCTAAATGGTATAATGAGCTTGTACAAAAATCGAGCCTAGCTGAAAATTCAGGTGTAAGAGGTTGCATGGTTATCAAGCCGTATGGTTATGCTATTTGGGAAAAAATACAAAGTAATTTAGACAGAATGTTTAAGGAAACAGGGCATCAAAACGCTTATTTTCCGATATTTATTCCGAAAAGTTATTTCGAGGCGGAAGAAAAAAATGCAGAAGGTTTTGCCAAAGAATGCGCTGTAGTAACACATTATCGTCTAAAAAATGACCCTAATGAGAAAGGTAAATTAATG
>DAOMPZ010000199.1:0-3735 GCA_035445045.1 Crocinitomicaceae bacterium
TCCGCCGCCAACATTTGCGCAATCATTCCACCTTCTGAATGTCCGATAACGCCAGTGTGATTTTGGTCGATATACGGCAAAGAGCGCAAGTAATTAACCGCCGCTTTTGCATCTTTTGCAAAATTATAAATCGTTGATTCTGAAAACGAACCTTTCGACTGCCCAAATCCTCGGTCGTCATAGCGTAAAACAGCAATTCCACGACTTGTCAGATAATCGGAAAGCACTAAAAAAGGTTTGTGGTTTAACATTTCTTCGTTGCGGTCTTGTGGCCCTGAACCCGAAACCAAAATGACCGCTTTGAAATTCTTTCCGTTTTTTGGATAAGTCAAAGTTCCTGCAAGCGTTACCTTGTCTTCTGTGTTTGTAAACGTCACATTTTCGGAATTATACGTAAAAGGTGGTTTGGGTTCTTGTGGTCTTGCTGCTGGCGCAATAACTGAACTATCACTATATAAATTTAGTGGGTACAAATTTCCAAATTGCGTAAACGTTCCTGATAATCCTTTGTCGCTTGTTTTGACCAGAATTTCAGCATTTAACTGCGAAAATTGAACAAAAAGTTGCCCTTTTTTAAGTGTTACTTGATTAGCTTGTAAGTCGAATGCCTTTTGTGACGGACTGTCCAAGGTAGCAGAATATTTATTTTTTTTCTCTTGTTTGACGTGTAAAATAATTGGTATTTTCACGCCAATATCTAATTTTCCGTACCAATCGCCGACAAAATTTTGCGCTTGACTTACAAACGAAAATAGGGTAGTGCAGGCGAGTAAAAAAAGGTTATTTTTCATGTGTTTTGAGTTTTTTGAAATAAGGTTAATAAAACGAAAACGGTATAAATAAACAATGACATCAAGAACGCATAAAACGGTATTTGAACAATGTTTAAATAATTGATTAACAGGATTATAAAAATAATGATTCCCGAAATAAGCGTTCCGATTTTAAATTTTGATTGAATGTTATAAAACAAATGTTGAATTTGAATTAAATAAAGCAAACCGATAAAAAACCAATTAATCCATTCCGCTTGCGCATAAACTTTGATGAATGTTGTCAAAACAATTAAAATAGCTAAAATCCATTGAGCTTTTTGTTGTTTCGCCGTTAAAAATAAGCGTGCATAAATGCTAATACAAACGCTGTAAAATGCTGTTGTCGCTAAGAGTAATTTGACAGTCGTTGCTAAAACAGCATCATATTTAAAGAAATAAAAAAGTATAATTAACTGTAAAACAGTTAGTAACAAAAGCGGAATGTGTAAAATGCGTTTCATCGTCAAATACTCAATAATAACAAAGGTAATTCTTTCAAATCACTTATGCGTGTGATTGATTTTGAATAACGTCTTTTTGTATCTTCATCAAATAAAATCCCTGTAATTCCTGCGGCTTCTGCACCCAAAACATCTGCTCGTAAATCATCACCAATCATAACGGTGTCTTCTTTTTTGGCATTCGCTTTTTCCAGCGCAAAATTATAAACACGTCTGTCTGGTTTGGAAAATCCAACGGTCTCGGAACAAATAACATGGTCGAAAAAAGGCGTTAACTTGCAGTTTTCCAACTTTCGGAATTGTGCCTCTGCAAAGCCATTTGTGACGATGTTCATGGAGTAACCTAAATTTTTTAATTCGGTCAAAATTTCAATCGTGTTGGGAAAAAGTTGCGTTTGGTTGGGTGAAATTTCAATGTAATCTTCGCCTAATTTCGTTGCAATTTCAGGAGTGTTTATGCCTAATTTCTCTAATGTTTGCGTAAAACGACTTGTTCGTAATTCTTCTTTTGTAATTTTACGTTTGCTGTATTTTTCCCAAAGTTTGCGATTAATTTTTTTGTACGTTTCGTGAAATTGGATAAAATGTTCGGTGTGATTATCCAAGCCGTATTGATGATATAAAATGGACAAAGCGTTTTTAGAATTTTCTTCAAAATCCCAAAGTGTTCGGTCTAAATCAAATAAAAGATGTTGTTTTTTCATCTAAAAAAGTTGCTTGCTGTATGCTAAAGTTGTTAAAATAAGTCCGTTTACAAGAACGCCTAAAATCACAAGTGGAAAGGCACGTTTGTCTTTGCCATAAAATTTAGCAGCAACAATCGACCCAACAGGAATGGATAAAAATAACGGCACCCACATACAAACACCGTAAATCCCAAAGGTTTTTTTGATGCGAATGATGAGTTTATTACCAAAGGTAAATACTTTCTTTTTCTTCATAGGCAACGCTTTTGCAATCATTTCGGCTAATTTTTCTCTGCGCTTTCGTTCTGCTCTTTTGATGAAAAAATCACTCATAAAAAAGAATACCGAAGCACTAAAAGTCGCTCCTGCAACACATGAAAAATACGTTTCAAAATAGTTTAATTTCATCGCTACACCACCAAGCGGAGCAAACATGAATTTAAACGTTGACAAGCCGAACAGGGCAAAATATTCCCCCCAATCCATTGTTATTGTTTTTCGCCAAAAGCTAAATCGCCCACATCACCCAAACCTGGCACAATGTACGATTGCGCTGTTAATTCCGTATCTACCGCACCAACGTAAATCTCCGTATTTGCAGGAAAATTTTTACGCACGTAGTTAATCGCTTCTTGTGATGCTATCGCTGTGCAAATCACGACACGTGAAGGTTTTCCATATTTCAAAAGCGCTTTGTAAGACGTAACCATTGATGCGCCTGTAGCTAACATTGGGTCGGAAATAATCAATACTTTTCCGTCCATTTCGGGAGCGGTAACGTATTCCACGTAAATTTCAAAATTTTCAGCATTACGGTATTTGCGGTACGCTGAAACAAAGGCAGATTCAGCATGGTCAAACACATTTAAAAAACCTTGGTGCATCGCTAATCCTGCACGTAAAATTGTTGCTAAAACAGGCTGTTCAGCCAAAACGCTCACTTCCGAAACGCCTAAAGGTGTCGTCACCTCTTCTTGTTTGTAAGCAAGTGTTTTGGACACTTCGTACGCCATTATTTCGGCAATACGTTCTAAATTCTTGCGAAAACGCATCGAATCTTTTTGAATTTTTTCATCTCTGATTTCCGCAATGTAACTGTTGAAAATCGAATTTTGTGTACTTAAATTGTGTGTCATAAATGTTTGATTTTAAAAATATTGTTTCATTTTGATAAGTTCTCAAAAATTAAAATATCGAGGCTTGGTAAAAATTTAAAAGCGGAGTTTACATTCGTAAATGAGCATTTTAAATTTTTAGCGTAACGAAGATAGTTTGATTTTTCAGGATTTATCATTATCATTATCTGCCGTCGCCGTCTAAAAGATTTCCTAATCCACCCAAAAAGCGTGAACCTTCTTCTTTTCGATTACCCCACGAGTATTGCGACAAGCGTGATGCTAAGCGTGAAATCGGCAATGATTGCAACCAAACTGTTCCTGGACCTTTTAAAGTTGCGAAGAAAACACCCTCGCCACCAAAAATCGTATTTTTGATACCGCCAACGAACTGAATGTCAAAATCAATATCTTGCGTATAAGCGACAATACAACCTGTGTCTATTTTTAGTGTTTCGCCAGCACGTAAATCACGTTTGATAACATGACCGCCTGCATGACAAAACGCCATTCCGTCACCCTCTAATTTCTGCATGATGAAACCCTCGCCACCAAACAAGCCTGTGCCTAATTTCTTCTGCCATTGAATACCAACTGCAACACCTTTGGCTGCGCACAAAAATGCATCTTTCTGACAAATAACTTTTTCGCCGTACAT
>DAOMPZ010000200.1:0-3690 GCA_035445045.1 Crocinitomicaceae bacterium
TTGTTTGTTGCTGTGTTATCACCTTTACTTTCGGGCGTTGCGGACTTTATGGGAAATCGAAAAACGTTCTTAAAATCATTCTGTTATTTGGGTTCGTTTTCGTGTATCGCCTTTATGTTTTTTCCAAGTATTCCGATTGAATTGGGAATGTTATTTGTCTTTTTAGCGAGCATCGGATTTTGGAACAGCATGGTGTTTTACAATGCTTATCTTCCCGAAATTGCGCACCCACGAATGCACGATAAAATTTCTGCCAAAGGCTTTATGATGGGTTATTTCGGCAGTATGATTTTACTCATCATCTGTTTGTTAATCATTACGCAAGTAAGTCCGATTTTAATTAAAAAAGGCATTGTCGAAGATGCTTTGCAAGTGACAAAATACTGTTTTCCACTCGTTGGAATTTGGTGGATAGCTTTTGCGCAAATTACCTTTAAAGTTTTGCCCGAAAACAAACAAGATGTACGTTTTGCAAAAGGCGACCGAAACCGTATTTTATTTAAAGGTATCGGCGAATTTAAAAAAGTTTTGAATGAATTTCGGGGTATTAAAAAACTGATACGCTTTTTGACTGCGTTTTTCTTCTACAATACAGGCGTTCAAACGGTTATGCTTATGGCGGTGTTGTTTGCCAATCAAGAAATAGCGTGGAAATCCAAAGAAGAAGGCTCGACAGGATTGATTATTTCGATTTTATTAATTCAATTACTTGGCGCAGCAGGAGCGATGTTAATTTCTAAAATTTCCAATAAAATTGGCAACATTCCGACCTTGAAAATCGTTGTTTCTTTTTGGGTTTTGTTGGTGGTTTATGCGTACGTTATCATCACGCCAAGCGAATTTTACATTTTAGCCGCATCAGTCGGGTTGGTTATGGGTGGAGTTCAGGCACTTTCACGCTCGACTTACTCCAAAATGTTGCCCAAAACAGAAGACACAACCAGTTATTTTTCGTTCTATGACGTTACCGAAAAAATCGGGATTGTCTTAGGAACGTTCTTTTTTGGTTTTGCCAATCAAATGTTCGGTTCAATGCGCTATTCCGTTATTTCCATCGGAATTTTCTTTGTAATCGGATTATTCGTTTTATTGACTATTCCGAGAAAAGACCAGTTGATAAATGAGGATTAGAAAGTGTTATCTAAATAATTTTTCATGTTTGGAACGGAGTAAATCAATATATTTATCCTGCATTTCTTTTGACAAAAAACTTTGTTCGATAAATGAAGTCCATTTGGGTAAAATTTTGTCAAAACGACTGTAAATTGCCTTTAATGATTTTTCATTTATTTTCAAGGATTCTGCTAATTTATTGAAATCATTCAAATTTAATTTGCTTTTCTTTCCATTAATTGTTAGTGCAGATTCTTCTTTATCATCTGGAATAACCAAGGCTGTACTTAATAAATCATACGCAGGCGAAAGTTCGTATTCGCCTAAATTATTTTCTATCAATGAAAAGTTTTTCAAGTGCATATCAGCATTACCTGTTAAATAACTGAATAAAACCAACTCAAATAAACGTTGCATCTCAAAGCCTTTATTTACGGTGTATTGATGCGTCAACTTTCCAATTTTTTCTATCGAACCTCTGTATTTATGCTCCGTTAAATTTTCACTTAATTGACAGAAATCTTCTACGGCTATTTTTTTCCCTTTGTTTCTATCAAAGCGTTTAGTCAGATAAGCTAACTCGCCTGAATTCAACCGTAACAATGTGTGTTTTGCTGTTTTTATCTTTACTAATTCAGCTAAGTGCATGGTTACATCTTCATTTTCGGGTAATTCCGCATATTCTTTTGAAGACGGTTTTAAGATATAATCGCCATTCAAACCTACAATAGTTAGCCTTGAAAACTCGCCTTTATGCTTTTCTAAATCCAATGATAATTTAGGCTGAATACCTGTAACGGCAACGCTTTTAATAACAACTTGTCGAGCTAATTCTTCTAATTGTTTTAAGTCAAAATTTATAATCGGTGGTGTAGCTGTGCCAAACATTTTTTTTGCACAAAACGAATGAAAATCAGTTTCCTCGTCATTTAATAGTTGATAACAATATAAACACCTTTTCATTTTTAATTTTCTTTAGGTAAAACAGAAACACAACCTATACAATCCTTACACAAAGTCAGCAACAAACCAAAGCGGTCTCTTGGGTTGATTTTCCAATTACTCAAAGCAATATTCAACAACCAACCTTCGGGAATTAATCCGTCGAAAAAAGGAAATAAAATTTTACTTTCATAACGTTGCTTTTGTAAGGGTAACGTTAAACTGACAGGCTTTGCATTTTCACTAATCAAGTAAGTTTCATCATACTGAAACGTATAACCCTCATCACTTTCGGTAATGATGCCTGCTAAATTATTTTTGTAAAAAACATTTGCTATTCTCATTCTTCAATATTTTTAACAACACCTAACTGACTACCAAACAAAGCCAATACTTGGTTTACTTTATCCAAGCGAACCGATTGTTTTCCTTGTTCTAATTCACGAATAAAACGCAAGCCAACACCTGCACGCTCTGCTAATTCAGGTTGTGTCAACTTTAATTGTTTTCTTTTGTCTTTAATAAAATCTGAAAGTAAAGTATTCATAATTTATACCCTTTAGGGTACAAATGTAGTGTAATTATTTTAAATTATACCTTATCGGGTATAAAACATTGAATTTTTATAAAACTATACCCTTTCGGGTATAATTCACACAACTGATTTTAGGTCTTCTTTTCGTTTCCAAAAATGCGCCACATTGAAAATCAAAACGGCAATAAAAATTATTCCAAAAGCGATAATTCGCTCGGTTGTGATTGGTTCTTTGTAATAAAGTATAGCGAGTAAAAAACTGATAATGGGATTGAGGTATAGAAACGTTCCGACCACCGAAGAATCTAATTTTTTGAGGGCGAAAAGATTGAGAAACAGCGGAATAATCGTATAAACGACCGCAATAATGGCAATTAATCCGTAAAATGTATTTGTTTTCGGAACGGACGTGTCAATAATGGTTAAAACGGGGAGTAATAAAATGGTACTTACGACAATGTGAACGGTTAGCGTGAAAAATTTATCCAACTGAAACGTGTTTTTTTGGAGTATCAAATAAACGGCATACGAGAGCGCAACAATCATGCTGTAAATCAAATCCATAAAATGACCGTAAGCCAAAATAGCGCAACTAATTACACTTAAAAACACAGCAAACCATTGTCCTTTGTTTAGCTTTTCACGCAGGAAAATACTTGCCAAAACCGTCGTTAAAATCGGGCATATCATATACGCTAATGAAGTTGCGCTCACGCTGACTTCGTTCATCACATAGATAAACGAAAACCAATTAAACCCAAGTACAACGGCACTCAAAAACATATTCAGCAGGAGTTTTTTTCGCTCGTTTTTCGCAAGTGCTTGGAGGTAATGAATACTTGCCAAAAACGGTTTTCTTCGGAACAAAAAACTGATGAAAATAATGCAAATGGTCGCAAAAATGACACGGTGTATCAAAATATCCCACGCCATATATGCACTTAACGGCTTCAATACCAATGCAAAAGTTCCCCAAATTGTAACGCTCAGAATAGCAGATAGATAGTATTTCATTTCTACACCTATGAATTAAATTTATTTTTTCTTTTTACTTTTTGTCCGTCAAAAAGAGAAAAAGCACTGCTTTTGAAGAAAACCTC
>DAOMPZ010000201.1:0-3641 GCA_035445045.1 Crocinitomicaceae bacterium
TTGTTGTTGTTGTTGCTTCTGCTGCCATAACTAATTATTTTTTAAGTTTTGCATTTAACAAATCTAATTCGTCGGGATTAATATCAACGTGTGTGTATGTACCGATGTCGGCAATCATACACTCATCAATCATACTAATGAACCCTTTTGTTAGGGCTTTGTCGTCAGTTTTAATCAACACTTTAACTGCTTTTTCGTTCTTTTGTGCCTCTGTCATTTTGTTGACGTAGGTTGTGTCCGCAATTTGTTTGTCGTATAATTGTTTTGCCAAAATTTTCTGTTGACCTAAAACATACGCATTACGTTCTGCTAACAACTTACGGACACCCGCTTGATCAATTTCAGTTAAAACTGTTGCAGGTTCACCTTTTGGGTTTCCTTCTTTAAAAAATTCACCATCGTAATAGAAGATTTTATCTTCTGACAATAAAAACGTCAAGGCGTTATTTACTTTTGCAATATCAGGAATTTTATCTGTTTTTGGTTTTGCAGGATAAACAACTTTCATAACCATTGGTTTAGAGAAAGTCGTTGTCATTACAAAGAACGTCAAAAGTAGGAACGCCAAATCCACCATGGGTGTCATGTCGATTACTGGCATTCCGCCTTTGGCTCTTTTTTTGCCTTTGCCCGAATCGCCGCCTGTATCTTGTATCTGTGCCATTTTTAACTTCTTTTAATGTTCAACTTTTCGTGGGTCAATCGACATTGTCGTAATAAACGAGAATTTCGTGTCCATATCCATATCCTTAAACGTATTCACAACGTTGTGTACAAAATGGTAAGGTGCATCTTTGTCGGCTTTTAAGATAAATTTAGGTTTCATCTCTTGTGCTAATTGTTTTACATCTTTCCCTGGATTATTTTCCACCATTTTCTCAAAACGTGCTTTTCCGTCTTTATCCAATCGCTCGTGAATAGCTTTTACCCAAATTTTCAATTCGTTGTGTAACGAATCGGTTGGTATTGCTACTCCTCCTTCTGCCTGTGCTAATTCTTTTCGTTCATCAGGCGATAACTCTAAATATCTTGGTAAATCTTTAAACGAACAACCGATTTCAGAGGCTAACACAAAATTGTTTGCCTGCTCTTCTGTCAGTTGCAGTTTTGTTTTTTCCATAATATCCGCAAGTACACCTCTTTTCACTTCTTCTGTTCCCGAAAAACTGATAAACGTTTTACCTTGTTTATCTACCGAGATTTGAAGAAAGTCTTTAGGCATCAACTCTGTCGATATACTCGCAGGTATATCAATCACCGTCACTTCATCTGAACGAAAGTTAGCAGAAAGCATGAAGAAGGTCACAAGCAAGAAACCCAAGTCCACCATTGGTGTCATGTCTAAGGCTGGTGCGCCTTTCGGTTTGCTAATTTTTGCCATCTTCTTGTCTTTTATATATTAACTTATCGAACAATTATTTTACGGTGTTTGAAAAGTCTTGTACAATTGCAACACCTGCTTCGTCCATAGCGTGTGTCATTTGGTCAACTTTCGTTGTAAACATACTATAGAAAATAATCGCTAATGTTGAACCGGTGATACCGAAAGCGGTGTTAATCAAGGCCTCAGAGATACCTGTTGCTAACGCAGCTGTATCAGGAGCTCCAGCAGATAACGCACCAAACGCACGAATCATACCTAATACCGTTCCAATCAAACCAATCAATGTTGATGTTGACGCCACTGTTGAAATGATAACTAAGTTTTTAGACATCATTGGTCCTTCTAATGAAATAGCCTCTTCGATTTCTTGTTTTACAAACTCGATTTTCTTTTCTTTAGAAATAGCTGGGTCATCTTGCAATGTTTTGTATTTCATCAATCCTGAACGTACAACATTTGCTAATGAACCTTTTTGTTTGTCACACTCAGCGATAGCGCCGTCAACATTTCCTTGTGCCAACAAACTTTTTACTTTTTCAATAAAAACATCTAATTTACCTGCACCTTTAATTTTTGCTAACGTTAAGAAACGCTCAATTGTAAAGATGATTACAATAAAGTTTACTGCTAACAAAATAGGTACGATAAATCCACCTTTGTAGATAATTCCAAGGAAATTACCTTTGATTGGGTGACCTTCTGGGTCGTTATCCACGAAATTCGCAGGATTACCAAAAATAAACTTGTAAACTACGATACCGATTAGTAACGCGATTACGATTGAAATTGCTGCTAAAAATGCAGAAAATCCAGCTGTCGATTTGTGGTTTGCAGCTGTTGCTTTAACTTCTTTACTCATAATTAATTTTTTAAATTTTATTTAGTTTTAATTTTTAAAGTCCCAAACATAGTAAAAACGAATTTAATAGTTGCAAATTTTCCGATGAAATTTTAGTTAAGTGTTGGTTTCATTTTTTAAACGGTCATCGGAATACGGCTTAAACACTCATTTATCTCCTATCAAATTATTTTTTGCTTGTTTGTCGCTTTTCGGAGTATAACGCCCATTTAGTATGTGTTATTATGCAAAAAACTTTATATGTAGGTTTTGTTTAGTGTAGTGGTTGATTTGCTCAAAATCGGCAAAAGTTAAAACCACTTACCTATTTTTATGTTCGGGCGGATAGCAATTTTAAGAATCGAACTCTTATGTTATAAATAATCTCGCAACTTGATTATCAAAGATAAATTCGTATATTCGCACGAAATTTTGAAATTAATAATTAAAGTTATATGAGTTACGATATTATTGTAATCGGCAGTGGACCTGGTGGCTATGTAGCGGCTATTCGTGCATCGCAATTAGGGTTAAAAGCAGCTGTTGTTGAGAAAGAATCTTTAGGTGGAATTTGTTTGAATTGGGGGTGTATCCCGACAAAAGCATTGTTGAAAAGCGGAAACGTTTACGAATATATTTCACACGCAAAAGAATACGGAATTACCGTAAAAGATGCGCAAGTTGATTTTGGTGCGGTTATCGAAAGAAGTCGTGGTGTCGCAAATGGCATGAGCCAAGGTATTCAGTTTTTGATGAAGAAAAATAAAGTTGACATCATCAAAGGTTTTGGTAAAGTGAAAGCTGGAAAAGTTGTTGAAGTAACAGGAGAAGACGGAAAAACAACCGAATACAAAGCTGAAAAAGGAATTATCTTAGCGACAGGCGCACGCTCACGCAATTTGCCGAACTTGCAACAAGACGGCAAAAAAATTATTGGTTATAGAGAAGCCTTAGTTTTACCTGAACAACCTAAAAAATTAGTTGTTGTGGGTTCGGGAGCTATCGGCGTTGAATTTGCGTATTTCTACAATTCTATCGGTACAGAAGTTACAATCGTTGAATTTATGCCAAACATCGTTCCGATTGAAGACGAAGACGTATCTAAACAATTAGAAAAATCATTCAAAAAGTCAGGTATCAACGTAATGACTTCTGCCTCTGTTGAAAAAGTGGACACGGCAGGAAAAGGTTGTAAAGTAACGGTTAAAACAGCAAAAGGCGAAGAAATCATCGAATGTGACATTGTTCTTTCGGCAGTTGGTATCGAAACAAATATTGGCGGAATTGGTTTGGAAGAAGTAGGTATCGCTACGGACAAAGGAAAAGTATTAGTTGACGATTATTACCAAACAAATATCCCAGGTTATTTCGCAATCGGCGATATCGTTCCTGGCCCTGCGTTGGCACACGTTGCATCTC
>DAOMPZ010000202.1:0-2195 GCA_035445045.1 Crocinitomicaceae bacterium
GTAATTCCGTATTCCTCCAATTCTTTAATTTCCGAAGGTAAAATCGTTCCGCCACCACCACCAAAAATCTTGATATGTGGCGCACCTTTTTCCTTCAACAAATCGTACATATATTTAAAATACTCGATGTGTCCACCTTGATACGAAGTCATCGCAATTGCTTGTGCATCTTCTTGAATGGCGCAATCCACCACTTCTTCCACCGAGCGGTCGTGACCCAAGTGAATCACTTCGCAACCTGTTGCCTGAATGATACGACGCATGATGTTAATTGAGGCATCGTGACCGTCAAAAAGTGAGGCTGCAGTTACAATTCTTACTTTATTTTTAGGTTGATACGGAAGTACTTTTTCCATGGTATTTGTATAATTTAATTTTTAAAGTCGGGCGAATTTACGAAATATTCCTTGTTTTTGGTTATTCTTGCTTACTTTTTGTCCGTCAGAAAGAGAGAAAACGATGCTTTTATCTAAACAGCAAGGGTAAAACCCCTACCTATTGACATCGGTTGTCCCGAAGAGACTTACTCGTAACAATTTAACTCTACACTCACAACTCTTAACTTATTTAACACGCAGACAATTCTATGACAATTATTGTTTTTCCTTGCATTATTTTTGCAACGTATTTTCACATAATACAGATTGATTGTTAGTTTTTAAAAGGTCGAAGAGCGAGATTCGACCTTTTTTTTGTTCGATAAATTCACAATCCAAAAATAATTACTACTTTTAGACTGTTTCTTAAAAGTCTAACAAAATGGCTGTATCTATTTACATTGTATTACACATTTTGGCTATCACAAGTCATTTTTTCAGCACGGCACTAACTGCGCAGTTATTTTTGTTCGGGATTTTCATTCCAGTTATTGATATTGTCTTAAAACTTTCAAAAAAACGAACACGGACATTCAGCAATATGCTAAGCTGTATGTGCCTTTTAATTATCAGTATTATCAATTATTACACGTTTTCATACCAAACTTTACCGTATAAACATTGGCTTTGGGTTATCGTTTTGAGTTTGATTTTACTTAATTTGGCAACGAATTTTGAGGGCGTAAAAAAACGAAAAGTGAGTTTTATCACATACTGTATTTTGATGTTAGTTCCGTTTACTCATTCCATGATGAGTCAAATTCAATTGATGTATTTCTATACCATGGGAAATCCAATGGAGTCTGAAAAAAGTCCAACACGTTTAACTGAATTTGCTTATTTACACTATCAACAAGGCGAAAAAGACAAAGCAATTATGTATTTGAATAGAGCTAAAGAAATTGTTCGGGAAGATTATAACAAAAAAGATTCAACCAAAGAAAATTTGCGCCAAACATACAATACGATTGACAAAAATATGTTACTACTTTTGCAAGACAAATGGGTTATTAAAGGTAAATTTGAGTAATGAAAAAAAGCATCGTCATAGACTATCACGAATATACGTCAATTGCGGAATTGGATAAATCCGACCAAGAATTAATAAAACAAGCACAAAAAGCACTCCGTAACGCTTATGCACCATACAGTAAATTTCACGTTGGAGCGGCTGTACAACTCGAAAACGGAACGATTATCACGGGAAACAATCAAGAAAATATCGCTTATCCGTCGGGTTTATGTGCCGAACGTGTTGCTTTATTTCATGTTGGAGCAAATTTTCCAACCGAAAAAATCGAAACCTTAGCGATTGCCGCAGAGGGAGATTTAATTGACAAAAATGCTGTAATTTCACCGTGTGGAGCGTGTCGGCAAGTGTTGTTTGAATCCGAGAAAAGACAACAAAAAAACATACGTATTTTAATTATTGGCATGAATGGCAAAATTATTGCCTTTGAAAAGTCCACAGATTTATTAACCTTTGCATTTGGATTATGAAAAAATTAGTTATTGCATTATTTTTACTCGTAGCGGTTTCGGTAGAAGCACAACGAGTTTTGATTGTTGAAAAAGAGCAGCTAGCTCCAATTATGACAGGCGAACACAAAAACAATTTGGTTTCGCCCAACGCTGACCCAACCGAGTCACGTATTCGTTACGCTTATTTTGGTCTTATTTCAGAAAAAAATGAAGCCTACAAAGACCTTGCGAACAAAATTATTTACGATTATGTACACAAAGTAGCAATTGACACGGCATACATTCCGATTTCGGAACATCTGAATTTGCAGTTTTTCAAAGATGCAGTAAACAATT
>DAOMPZ010000202.1:2205-3620 GCA_035445045.1 Crocinitomicaceae bacterium
GAAAGTTATAATTATGTTCGTTTTCGCCTAAATGTCGATGATTTGCCACCGTATTGGTTGAATATGAACATTCAAATTGACACAACAACATTCAAAAGTTACACGCAAATTTCGTTGGAAACAACCATTTTCACAGGTGGTGCGCACCCTTATTTAATCAACGATTATGTACTTATTGACAACAAAACAGCACAAGTCGTAACGTGGGATAAATTATTGACGGACAAAAATCAATTTACAACAGTTGCCGAAAAATACTTCCGCAAAACGGAAAAAATGAAAAAAGAACAAGATTATTCTTCGTATTTCTTTGAAAGTCAAAAATTTGAACTTTCTAAAAATTTCGTTTTAACTAAAAAAGGAATAACGCTTGTTTATCTTCCATACGAAGCTCGTGAATGGGCTCATGGAACGATTTTAGTTAAAGTTCCAAAAGGAAAAATCAAAAAATATATTCATCTTTAGTACATGACAAAAAATATTTTACCACATAGAGACATAGGTTTTAATGTGCAAGTACTACATAGATTATCTTCGATAAAACACATAGCTAACACCCGAAAAATAGCTATGTTTTGCCAAGGGCGAACTATGTTGTATTGTCTTTATCAACCTGCACAATTTCATTATAATCGTTCTATGTATCTATGTGGTTCAAAAAAATGTCATGTAGTAAAATATTCATCTTAATTAGTAATTCATGCACGTAATTACGTATATTCAGCGTACTGTCAACGTTTCGGAACAGTCTGTTAAAAACACGCTCCAACTTTTAGAAGATGGTGCAACCATTCCATTTATTGCACGCTACCGCAAGGAAATGACAGGCGGTTTGGACGAAGTTGTGATTTCGCAAATTCGAGATGAAAAAGAACGTTTCGACACACTTATTGCTCGTCAAAAAACAATTTTAAAAGCCATTGACGAACAAGGAAAATTGACCGATGAACTCGTCAAAAAAATCGAAAATTGCTTTGATAGCACCGAATTGGAAGACATCTATTTACCGTTCAAGCAAAAAAAACTGACCAAAGGCGAAAAAGCGAAAAAATTAGGGCTTGAACCTTTGGCAAAAATGATTATGAGCCAACGTTTGCCCGACCCATACCGCACAGCAGAAACATTTGTAAAGGGCGAAGTTGAAAACGAAGAACAAGCCATTGAAGGTGCGTTGCACATCGTTGCGGAATTTATGAACGAAAATGCTGTTGTCCGTCAATGGGTGCGTGAACTGTTCAGACGAAAAGCCGTTATTCAAACAAAATTAGTGAAAGGAAAAACGGACGAAGGCGAGAAATACAAAGATTTATACGATTTTTCGATGCCTTTATGGAAAGTTCCGTCACATCGGCTTTTAGCGATAAACCGTGGCGAACGTGAGGGAATTTTAAACGTAAAAGTTGCACCCGACAAAG
>DAOMPZ010000203.1:0-3584 GCA_035445045.1 Crocinitomicaceae bacterium
CATTGTCTAAGATTTGTCAGTACATTTCCCTTAAAATCGTATTCGGGTGTTTCAACCAAACCTGATTCGTCGTAATGTTTATAAATCTGCCCGTTTAATATGTATTTGTTTTTGTTCATTTGATTACCAACTTTTTGATAATATTACCCTTTGCTGCAACTACTTCCGTTTACATCCATGTTTTCTTTAACTGAAAACTTTGTAGCTTCACACAGTTCATTGAATACTTCAAGATTAAAGCTCTTGTTTCTCAACCAAATTTCTGCAAGAGACTCTCCTACAGAATATAAAATGACATCATTGACACTTTTGTCCTTCCCAATTTTTAGCAGTGCATCAACTACTTCATCAGAGTTAAAAGCAGATAAATCCATTGCCGCATCATCTCTTTCTGAAATTGATAAAGAGTTGTCCATTAAAATTTCAATTAATTTTTTTTCGTTCATATCAATAAAGAGGTATGTGTGTACCAATATTCTTTCCTCCTGTTTTTCCTGTAAAAGGATTTACGTAATTACCTGGAGATAGCCTCGCATCAAAACGTGGAACTTGACTGCCTGCTTCTAATCCTGGTCGCAAAGACCCTTCAGCTTTTATTTTAAGTCTCCAAGAAAAATTTCCTGCATCATCATAAACACCCCACGTTTGAGGTCCCCCGGTATTTGGACCTTTTACATAGCCTTTGCTTTTAGCCCAATTTTGCAATATTCTTACATTTTGTTGACCTGCCTTTGGCAGTTGTTGGACCAATGCTTCAAAACCTGTAGCTCCCGTCTTAGCGGCTGTAACCTCTGTCGTAGCTACTTTAGAAAGTGTGCTTGCATTCTTTAATCCCGTACCTACACCGAGTCCTGAAGAAAGACTAATGCCATTATCAACACCCTCTGCAATAGCAGTAGCCATTTCATCAGAAGCCCCTAGCTTTTTTGAACCTCCTTTTATACCTTGATAAGTCAGAGTTTCCGTCCGCTTTCCTGTGGAGGCTTGTATAATACCCGATGCAGTTACATCTGAACCATGCGCAACTAATATAACACCTAAAGGACCTCCAACTCCTGTTGCAATTAAGACTGCTCCGACTGTAGCTTCTACAATACCACCGACAGCTTTAACGCCTCCCCAAAATCTTGTCCAGCCACTGCCTTTACTGGATTCTTTAGTTTGAGAAGTTTTGATTTTTTTGGAAGCTGTAATTTTTACCGTTTCAAGCTTCTCATAGAGACCATTAGGGTCGTTTATTGGAGTTGAATTAGATGAAGATTGAGCATTTTCACCGCCACCACCTCCAGTAACAACAGAACCTTTACTCCCCTCCGAATTATTGTTCTGCATTCCGTCAATGTCGTAGTCATTGATAGGATTGTTATCGGCATAGTTGTAAGGGCTTAATTGTGCATATTTGGCAGAAAGTGGGTCAACACTGATAAATCGACACGTCCACGCTAAATAATACCTTGCTCCGTAATAATACAGCCCGCTTTCAAGGTCTTTTTCCTTGCCAACATAACGGTAACGCTTTTTCGTAAACGTACGCAAAGAACTGTCGCCATACGGGTAATATTCTTCTCGGTCTATTACTGTTCCGTAGGTGTTTAAACGCACACAAGAACTGCCAATTTGGTCTTCCAAATTATACGTAACAGCATCGGCAATATCGTCAGGAAATGGAGTACCAACTCGCACCATGGCAATACGAGATTTATCATCCATGATATGGATTTCGTTTTTCTCGTAAGTCGTGCCGTTTTCTAACTTATGGTATTCAAAAATTCCGTCAATGTAAATGGTACGTTCGTAAGTCGTTCCTGTTTTTACGAGCTTACTCACTCGGTTCATTCCCGAATAATCGTATTGGGCAAAAATAGTCGGGTCGGCACTGCCAGCTTGATTGTAATAGGTAACAAGTTGGTTCCCTGCATTCCACACGTAATTTCGTGTCGTGCCTGCTGTTAGTTGGTTTCCACAAGCATCATACGTAAAATCTTCAATCAGCGTAGGTGTCGGCGTTTCTACTTTTTGCAGGGTGTTATGTCCTGTGTTGTAAGTAAAGTTTCGTGTAAAACCGTTTGTACCGAGCTGTTTTAACTGTTGTATATTTCCGAGTTTGTCAAAGGCGTATTTTCGAGTATAAGCACGCACGTTGTTGGCGTTGGGCGTTCCCGGTGCAGGCGCATCGCTGTACAAATAATCGTTTTGGTTTTGCGTATCGCTTTCCCGTCCGTCAGCAGAAACAACACGGTAAAGCGGGTCATAATCAAAATTACGATCTAAGGCATTACTTCCAAGTAGTGAGCCGTTAATTCCGCAATCATTTACACGGTGTAAGATTTTTAAAATATTGCCAACCAAATCAAAATTAAAACCGTCATCTTGCTTGTTTGTCCCACTTTGTGGCGTGTAAATAAATTTGTTTCCGTCCTTTGTTTTTACGTATTTTTCACTGCGTTGGCGTAGCAATCTAAACGTAATATTATGGTAACAATACCGTGTCATAATATCGTTACCAAACGCAATGAGCAATCTTTGCCCTTTAGCATTGTAGCCAATGTTTTTTACGTACTCGTTTCCGTCATAGCTTACTTTTTCCAATGCTCCTGCACGGTTGTAGGTTGGTGTTATTTCTTTGCGCTCGCTGTTTACATTTTCGGGCAGTGTAATTTTGGTAACACGGTTAAGTGCATCAAACTCACTGCTGGTTTCAAAAATAGTTGTGTCTAAAATGTTTGGCAATCCCGTCCAATCTACCAAATACGTTTCGTAGTTGTCTAAGGCTGTTTTGAGTACTGTACTGCTAATAACCTGCTGTTTTTTAGAAAGCAAATTACCTTTAAAATCAAACGCTACGCTTTCTATTTTACCGCTTTCGTCGTATTGTTTCCAAAGTTGTCCGTTTAGGTTGGTGGTTTTGGGCGTAGTCGCCTCTTCGCCATAAACAGCATAGGCAGTCAGACGCAAGGTGTCTGTGTTGTTGTTTTTAGACCAGCCGTAAATCGGTCTTTGCAACACATCATACGCACTCAACGAGCGAGCATTTTTCGCATCTTCACTTTCTATTGCTTTACCTGTTACATCAAATAGCACAACACTTTCACCGCTGTCAATATGTCGTGTCCAAAGCGGTGGCAAAGGTTGCTGTTCGCCGTTTTCGTCTTTTTGCGGAGGTCTAAGGTCGTATTTATGTTCAAAAACAGTACGGTTGTACGGGTCTTTTACGGCTAACAAATTTCCTCTGATGTCGTAGCGGTAGCTCATCACAACGTCTTCGTAGTGTTCTGCGGTGGCGTTGTAATGCGCTTTGTGTTCTGTCGTTTGCACGGTTCTGCCTAAAGCGTCCACCAAACTGCTTTTCGGCGTGTAGAAATGTGAACTCGGCACGTTGCTGTTGGGGTTAGTGAGCGGAGCAAGGTCGTTGGCATCGTAGGCGTAGTTTTCCCACGGTGTCGGCACAAAAGAATTCAGTTTGTCCAGCCCCTGCGTTGGCATTCCAAAAATTACCCGTTGCTCGCTTCGGTCGGGGTTTACGGTTTTTACAACTCTTCCCAGCGGGTCGTAATACATCTTTATCTTTACGCCCAACTGCGGAG
>DAOMPZ010000204.1:0-3571 GCA_035445045.1 Crocinitomicaceae bacterium
ATATCAATAATTGGAGCGCATCTGTTGCTATTTTAGGCGGAACGCCAAACGCTGTTAACTCGGTTTTTGATAATTCGCCCGATGTTGTTGCGCCGAAAATCGACACAATATTTGTTTTAAATGCCACAACGCTATCCGTAAAAATTAGCGAAACATTATTAAGCAGTTCAATCAGTCAAATTGTGGCAACATTAACGCCGACACTTGCCGTTTCATCTATCTCGCAAGACTCAACGGATTTATCACTTTTGACCGTTCAACTTGGCGCACCGCTTGAAATTAACAAAACATATTCACTGAAATTAGAAGCATTGCAAGATTGTGAGAGCAACAGCGGTCAATCGGAAAAGAATTTCATTTTAAAAGTTTCCGAAACACCCACCGCAGGCGACATTATTATCAATGAAGTGATGTTTGACCCGTCGCCAGTCGTTGGATTGCCTGAATATGAATTTGTCGAAATTTACAATCGAAGCAACAAATATTTCAACTTAAAAGGCTGGAAATTAGGTAATAATTCCACATTCGGAACGATTAACAGTTCGGTTTGGATTGCGCCAAATGAATACAAAGTGTTGACTTCTTCGGGTGGTGTGAGTTCGTTTAGCGATGCCGTTTCGGTTACAAGTTTTCCGACGTTGAAAAACAATGCTGACGATGTGATTATTTTAGATTCCCTTGGAAGTCAAATTGATAAAATCACGTACAACCTTGCTTGGTACAAAGATGATGAAAAAAAAGACGGTGGTTATACCTTGGAGCGTATCAACACGAATTTAATTTGTTCCGATATCAATAATTGGAGCGCATCTGTTGCTATTTTAGGCGGAACGCCAAACGCTGTCAACTCGGTTTTTGATAATTCGCCCGATGTTGTTGCACCCAAACTTTTCGCTGTTGATGTGCTTTCTGACACGACTTTGAAAGTGATTTTTACAGAGGCGGTGTTGAGTTCAAACTTTGTTTTTTTGATAAATCCAACGCTTACGATTTCGCAAATCACAGACGATACGGCGAATTTAGCTGTCGTGTATTTGACATTGACAAACAAAATCGCACCGTCCACTTCATACACATTAACAGCTCAAAACATCGAAGATTGTGAGGGAAATTTAACAGTAGAAGACCACGTGAATTTTGTGTTAGCGCATTTGCCACAAAAAGGCGAAATTGTGTTTAACGAATTACTTTTTAATCCGTTGACAGGTGGTTCGGACTTTATCGAATTGAAAAACATTACCGATAAAACCTTCAATTTAAAAGGATTACAACTAACCAATACCAAAACAGGAACAAGCAATAACAAAATGTTGACGGACAATTATTATTTATATCCGCAGGGAATTGTTGTTTTAACGCCCGACACGCTGTTTTTGAAACAAAACTATCCGTTTGTTGGAAGCAGTAAATTCATTCAAACCGCCATTCCTACGCTAAACAATGACGTATCAACGATTAAATTGTTTTTAGATTCGCTCACAACAATCGACTCGCTGACGTATTCCGAGAAATGGCATTTTCAGTTGTTAGATGATTACAAAGGCAAATCATTAGAACGTATTTCGGATAACGCCGTTAGCACCGATGCGAGTTCGTGGCACACAGCAGCGGAATATACAGGATTTGCTACGCCTGCCTTGGAAAACTCCCAAAATACCGAATATCTGTACAATGGCACATTGAATTTAAGTTCCGAAACACTTTCGCCCGACAATGACGGTTTTGAAGATTTTCTCACGATGACGTACGAAATGGACAACAGCGGTTATGTTGGCTCAATCACAATCTTCGATGACCGAGGACGTGAAGTGCGCAAGTTGATACAAAATGAATTGTTAGGTGTTCGTGGCGAATTTTTGTGGGACGGCTTAAACGAAAAATTACAAAAGGCAAACATCGGAACACACATTATCATTTTCAGCGGTTATCACGCAACGACAGGAAAAACTTTTAAAATCAAAAAAGTAGTGGTTGTGGCAAGTCAAAAGCATTAAAGTCAATTAAGAATGGGAACAAGTTGTTTTGTCATCGTTTTGTTGCTAAAAAAACAGACTGCCCTTTCAGACAGTCTGTTTTAAATTTTGTATTATTTGAATTTTTTTCTCAGAGACTTACTTTGCAAGAATTTTGAACTCTGTTCTACGATTCTCTTGATGCGCTGCCTCACGCTCTTTGTTGGTTTTCATCGCTGCGATTTGGGCATCGGTATAAACAGGTTTTTCAGATGCGTAACCTGCGTACTCTAATCTATCTTTGGAAATGCCTTCTTTGATGAGGTAATCCACAACAGTTTTCGCACGGTTAAGTGACAACTCTTTGTTACGAGCAACTGTACCACGTGAATCGGTGTGTCCTGAAATTTCGATTTTCAACTTAGGATTGTCGTTCATCAATTTCGTCAAACGCTTGATTTCCGTTTCAGATTCTGGGCGTAACGAATATTTGTCTAAGTCAAAGAAGATATTTTTCAAGACAATCGACTCGCCGACCTCCATTTTCTTCATGTAAACGTCTTTTTTCACTTCGATATAGTCCGAGCCTTTTGGAATATCGAAGTTTTCAGAGTGGAACAAATAACCGTCTGCTTTTACAGCAATACCGTAGTTTTTTCCTGCTGGCAACGACAACATATAGCGTCCATTTTCTTTGTCTGACTCAAATTCAGCCAACAACTGTCCTGTTTCGTTATCGTACAATTCAATTTTAGCATACAATGGAATTTTTGTTTTCGCATCGTAAATTGTTCCTTTTAATAACGCCAATTCTCCACGGTCGTTTTTCACAATCGGTTCAATCGTTTTTTCTTGTTTGATGATGTCCAAACCTGCCAAAAGATGTTCTTCTGTGTTTAATAACGGTAATTTTGGCTCGCCCAAGAATGTAATTTTATACAAATCTTTTTCGCCAAAACCGTCCGCACGGAATGATGTCATGTAACCGTAGCGACCACTCGCTGTAACAGTAAAGAAAATATCGTCATCTGGTGTGTTCACAGGTGTTCCAATGTTCACAGGATTTGAGAAATTCCCTTTTTCATCAATTTTGGTATAGAAAATATCGTAACCACCGATGGAGTTGTGTCCTTTGGAAGAAAAATAAAGTGTTTTTCCGTCAGGGTGAACAAAGATACCGTCTTCATCGTAATTAGAATTTACATTTTCAGGAAGACGAACTAAATTTTCCCATTTAGCCGTTTCTGCATTCCATGTTACGTAGTAAATATCACGATCGCCTGGTGCGCCTTTGTTACTGCCGTCTTTTGGTCGATTGGAAATAAAGTAAAGTTTTTTTCCGTCAGGGCTGTACCACGCCGAAGACTCATGATAAGGCGAGCAAATAATTTTATCCATTTTTTTAGGCTTGCTCCATGTTTCGCCTGTACGAATACTCTCGTAAATGTTTCCGTCGCCTTTGTCGTCAATATAGACCAACATTTTTTGACCGTCAGGACTTAACGCAACTGTTGCATCGTGTCCTTTTGTGTTGATTGGTTCGCCAACATTTTTACTTGTTGTCCACGATTTGCCTTCTTTTTTTGCCGAATAAATATCTTCGTAATAACCGCCACTAA
>DAOMPZ010000205.1:0-3566 GCA_035445045.1 Crocinitomicaceae bacterium
GCGGGGGCAAAAGTACATACTTTTTAGTTATTAGCAAGTATCTTTTGAAAAATAATTTCGATTATTTTATAATCGACTATAAATCAACAAGATAAAGTAATTAATTTTTCAAGGATTTCAAGACTTTTTTCTGAAATATTGTGCTCTTTGCCGATTACATCGTTTATGGGTGTTGCCGTAATTTGATTGTTTAACATACCGACCATGACATTTGGCTGCTCGTTTTTTAATTGTTCAACAGCTAAAACGGCTAACTTCGTAGCTAAAATTCTGTCAAAAGCACTTGGCTTTCCACCACGTTGAACGTGTCCCAAAACAGTTGTTCGCACTTCAAAGTCATGTAAATAAGGTGCAATTTTATGTGTTAACGATTCCGCACCGCCATAATCTTCGCCCTCCGCAACGATAAAAATACTGCCACGTTTACCTTTATTCATACAGGTCACGCTATTGACAATTTCCTCTATACTTCGCTTTTGTTCGGGTAACAATACCATTTCTGCACCCGAAGCAATCGCCGCATGAAGTGCAATATACCCCGAATGTCGTCCCATAACTTCCACAAAGAAAATGCGGTGATGACTGTTTGCTGTATCACGCAATTTGTCAACATTTTCAACAATCGTGTTAATCGCTGTGTCGAAACCTATCGTGTAATCTGTTCCGAAAACATCATTATCAATTGTAGCAGGAACGCCAACAACAGCCATTCCGAACTCATTATACAAAGCCGATGCTCCTGCAAAACTTCCGTCGCCACCAATAACAATCAATCCGTCAATTCCGTGCGCTTTCAGATTGTCAAAGGCAATTTGTCGCCCTGCTTTTTCACGAAACTGCTGTGAACGTGACGTTCCGAGTAGCGTTCCTCCTTGGAAAATAACGTTATTTACATCATTATAAGTAAATTCTTGGATTTGATTTTCTATCAATCCTTGAAAACCATTATAAATAGCATACGGTGTAATACCGTAATATAAACACGTTTTTACTACGCCTCTGATAGCAGCGTTCATTCCTGAGGCGTCACCTCCCGAAGTTAAAAATGCAATTTTTTTCATTTTCTTTTTTTTGACGGTACGATATTAAGATTTTATGACGTTAAGACGAGCGTAAAATTACGAAAAGTTTTAAATTTAGTGTTCGTAAGTCCTCCTTCTCAATCCTCCTCCAAAGGAGGAAGCTGTCCCGTCTTCGAGCATAAAATCACGAAAAGTTTAAATCTCGTTATATATCTGCACTCAACACTCTGTACTCTTAACTTGATTACGCAAATTTCTGCAAAACTACTTTCACAGGCAACGTTTTATCAACATCGTTTGCAAGTTTTCGTTGAACGCTAATTTTACCTTTATTAAGCGTGTATTTAATTTCTTTATTTTGTTTTGCGCTCATCACTTTTTTAATTGGTAAATTATCAGGCCAAATTACACCACTATATATAAGGTCAAAATCCGTGATGTATTCATACAGCAAATCGCCTTTTTTGACAAACGCTCCCTTTTTAACATAAAAAGACGTAATGTAAACAGGCGTTTCATTGAGGTAAAAGAAATCTTCCATACCGTTTTCGATTTCACGTGCTTTTACATAATATTTATAGGTGTCTTGCGCTTTGAACCAAGAGATGAACTTTTCAGAAAATTTATCACTATCAATTTCGGGCAACAATGTGTTCGGTTTTAAAATCGTGATGAAATAGTTCAAATCTTCGTGTAATTCTGTGTTGATAGCATTCGCTTTTTCTTTCAATCGTGTTAACAACATATTTTTTTGTTCTTTGAGTTTTAAAAACTCTTCTTTGTTGTCGATTGCCAAAATCAATGCGGACGTATCAATTTTTTGCGTTCCAAAATGTGAAAGTTCGGTTTCAGCAATCAAACCGCTTTTCTTGGCATAGACTTTAAAAACCTTGTTTTGTAAGGTCAAATCAAGTTGGAGCGTATCTGTCGTTTCAATAGCTTCCACTACTCTATCTTCGATAATCGTTGGCTTTTGTTTGCTTTCAACCGTGTTTTTGGGTTGATTTTCTTTGCACGCAACCAACAAAAACATCATTATTACACATGTCCAATATCTCATTTTGTTAATAACTTCGTTGATAACACATTCACTCGGTAAAGATAGTAAAAACATACATTTCATACATTTGTAACCGTAAATGTAATTTTATGCTTAGTTCGTTACTAAAAAAGAAACTTTCGGCAAATCAATTCGCAAATATCTTCATCAACGCTGTTTTTGAGGCTACTGAAAATGGATTTGAGGTAATTTCCGACATGATAAATAACGACCCAGCCTTTGTTACATCACCAAACATCCAAAAAGAAGATTTCCAAAAATTTCAATTAATTATCTTGGCTGCGAACTTCAACAACCTTGATAAATATTTTGAAATCAGCGAAAAAGAGAATATAAAGGCGGCTATTGTTGAGAAACTTTCTACAATTTTCAATGTCGAAACGAAAAACATTTTAGAAGTTATCAATCACTATTACAGTTTTATTGGAAAAGTAAACCACCCGTCCAAAACATTACTTTACGGAATTTCCAAAGCTATCTTCTTTAAATACGATTTAAAAGATTTTCAAGACGAATATTTTAGACGTATGCAAGCACCAAATCCATTATTCTTAAAGCGATTAGACGCAATCATGGAAAATTTCCTTTGGGATTGGAGCATTTTTATGAAAAGATATCGGTTTTAGGAGATAGATTTTCCATCTTTTTTTATTTAAAAACCGTTTGATTGGGTATTTTTTCACTCATTTCTTCTTTTAAAATGCGTTTACATCTTGAATAAGCTTTAGTCATTATTTTTTTTCTTTGTTCTTTTTTCCGTAAAAAGAACCAAAACCTCGTCGCCGTGATTTTTTACGACACCCAACTCTTCCTTGTTAGCGAAAAGAACAAAAACTTGCTGCGCTTCGAACAGTTTGTTCTTTTTTCGCTAATTTCGTCGATTGTGTCTCGTCGAAAAAATCAATGCGACCGTCCCGTCTTCGAGTAAAGTTTTTCTTTAAAAACAAACTTTGCGACTTAACTTGGTAAAACCAATAACATTTTTCGTATCTTTGCAAAAGTTCTTTGGGGTCGTATTGGCTTTGACAGCAAATGAGATAGCCAAGTGAAAGCATGTAGAGCGTTGAGGTGGAGCTCTTTAATATCCTGTCTCGAACAATAAATGACAACACGTCATATGCACTTGCTGCTTAATCGATGAATTCGAACTAAGCTTAATCCACGCCGAACAATAGTAAGCGGGACAAGTTCCACTCTTAGCTTTTCGTTTATTCTGCTAAGAATTTGTGGTATCATCTAAATAAACTGGCATCAACCTCACTTCGTGGAAGGTGTGAGATTTTTAGAAGTTAAGTTTTGTATTGGGTGTTCTTTTCCGTTACAAAATCGAAAAATAATAAAGAACTAAACATGTAGAAGCCTTGAATATACGTTGTTTGGACGAGGGTTCGAACCCCTCCGACTCCACAAATGAAAATTTTAAATTAAAAGAACTAAAAAAGAGGGTGTCTGACTTTTCAGATCCCGTCTTTTTGATTTTAAGA
>DAOMPZ010000206.1:0-3556 GCA_035445045.1 Crocinitomicaceae bacterium
TGGATTTTTGCCTCGTCTTCGCTAAAACATGGAACGGCATACGCTATGAATTTTGAGCCTTTTTCTTTGTAAAGTCCTTCGCTCAAGGTTTCTAAGGTTTTGTATGTGTCGAGCGGTGTCAAAACGTAAATTTTTCCTCTACATACGGAACAATAAACTGTATTCTCGAACCATACCACGAGAAAATTTCGCCGTCAACCAACATAATTTTGGCGTTCGGATATTTTTCTTGAAAGTACGCTATGTCTTTTTCTTGAAACGGATAAGGTTCGGAACTTAAAAAAATAAAATCGGGATTTTCAGAAAAATTTACTTCGGGATAACGCTCGCCAGCGGAAGCATTTTTTAAACCTAATTGCTTGAAAATAGCATCAATATAGGTGTTTTTGCTCGCTACCAAATCGGGATTTTTCCAGATGAAGTACAAAAAAGTTTTGCCGTTAAGTTGAGTGTAACATTCGGATTGTTGAAAAGCGGTAAATTGTTTTTTCGTTTCCGAAATCAGCTTTTGTGCATATTCTTCTTTTCCAAAAATTTCAGACAAGTTCCGAATGGCATCGTACGCATCTTCCAACGAATTAATATCTGTGATGTAGGTCGGAAATTCGTTTTCCAACGTTTGGATAATTTCTTGCGTATTTTCCTCTTTGTTCGTTAAAATCAAGTCGGGCTTTAAGGCTTTAATTTTTTCCAAATGAATGTTTTTTGTACCACCGACACGTGTTTTGGTCTGAAACCAATTTTCGGGTTTGATACAAAATTTCGTAATGCCAACCACTTCTTTTTCCATGTCGAAATAGGCGAGAAGTTCCGTTATGGATGGCACCAAACTAACAATACGCTCGGGTATTTTTTCCAAGCGTATCGTTCGGTTCATTTGGTCTGTAAAGTCCATTTTTAAATATTATCAATAATATCTTGTCTGCTGATAATGTGGAATGTATCGTTTGCTAATTTTACTAAAACAGCAGGCGTTTCTTTGTTGATTAATGCCGTTACTTCTTCAATTGGTTGATTTTCACTCACAATTGGAAAAGCTGTCCCCATGACCGAAGAAATGGGTGCGTCAATGTTTTTCGGGTCAGCGATTAACGCTTGGTAAATGATTGATTCTGTGATAGAACCGACAAATTTTCCGTCTTTCAAAACAGGAACTTGTGAAATACCGTGCTTTTTCAGTTTCCCTACTGCATGGCTAACTAATTCTTCTGCAAAAACAGTGATTAACGCTTGGTCTCCGTGTTTTTTTACGACATCGCCAGCCACTTTTATTTCGTTTACCAAATAACCTTTTTCACACATCCATTCGTCGTTGAAAATTTTGCCGATATAGCGTGAACCCGAATCGTGGAACAAAACAACAACAACGTCACCTTCCTTGAATTTATCTTTGAGTTGCAACACGCCTTTGATTGCCGAACCCGAAGACATTCCGACAAATAAACCTTCTTCTTTGGCTAATTTTCGAGTGTAAACGGCAGCATCTCTGTCGGTAACTTTGGTAAAACCGTCAATTAAGGAAAAATCAACGTTTTTTGGTAAAATATCTTCGCCAATTCCTTCGGTAACATACGAATAAATTTCGTTTTCGTCAAAAATTCCTGTTTCATGGTATTTTTTGAATACCGAACCATAGGTATCAACGCCCCAAATGCGAACATTCGGATTTTGTTCTTTCAAATATTTGGCAATTCCCGAAATCGTTCCGCCTGTTCCAACACCAACTACAAAATGTGTTACTTTTCCGTCTGTTTGCTCCCAAATTTCAGGGCCTGTTTGTTCGTAATTCGCTTGCGCATTGGACGGATTGTCATATTGGTTGACATACCAACCGTTTGGTGTTTCTTCGGCTAAACGCTTGGAAACAGAATAATACGAACGTGGGTCGGTTGGTTCGACATCGGTTGGACAAATTTCGACACGTGCGCCCATGGCACGCAAAATATCGGCTTTTTCTTTGGATTGTTTGTCTGTTGTAACGCAAATGAGGTTGTACCCTTTGACGATAGCCGCCAACGCCAAGCCCATTCCTGTATTTCCCGAAGTTCCCTCGACAATTGTTCCACCTGGTTTCAAACGTCCGTCTTTTTCGGCATCTTCGACCATTTTTAATGCCATTCGGTCTTTGCACGAATGCCCAGGGTTAAAATATTCGACTTTTGCCAAAACCGTACACGGCAGGTCTTTTGTGATGTGATTTAATTGAATCATCGGTGTATTTCCGATAGCTTCAAGGATATTGTTACAAACTTTCATACTTTTATTTTCGAGTGCAAATGTAGTGGTTATTTTAAGAAATTTCTACTTCGGACATCCTAATTATTGGATAAAAGTTATTTTTACTTGCATCTAATCTCATCATTCTTTGTAATTTTGAGAAAAAAATTAAATATGTCATTACAAAATATAGAGCCAAAAGAATTATGGCAACATTTTTCGGACTTGAATGCCGTGCCAAGACCGTCTAAACGTGAAGAACGTGTTATTGAATTTATGATGAAATTTGGCGAAAGTTTAGGTTTGCCAACAATTAAAGATGCTATTGGAAATGTGATTATCAAAAAGCCTGCAACCGCTGGAATGGAAGGCCGACAAACGGTTATTTTACAGTCGCATTTGGATATGGTGCATCAAAAAAATAACGACACCGATTTTGATTTTGAAACGCAAGGAATTCAAATGTATATTGACGGTGATTGGGTAAAAGCAAAAGGAACGACACTCGGTGCTGACAACGGAATTGGTGTAGCTTCGATTATGGCGATTTTAGCCTCAAAAGATATTGCTCACCCTGCGCTTGAAGCGATGTTTACCATTGACGAAGAAACAGGAATGACAGGTGCAATTCAGTTAGATCCATCGAATTTTTCGGGAACGATTTTATTGAATTTAGACACCGAAGATGACGATGAATTGTCGATTGGTTGTGCTGGTGGAATAGACACCAATACAACCTATTCGTATCAAACGACTTCTTTATCCAATCATGCGTTGCTTTCTATTGAGTTGAAAGGTTTGTTGGGTGGTCATTCAGGAATGGATATTCACAAAGGTCGTGGAAATGCGAACAAATTGGCAAACCGAATTTTATATCATTTGATTTCACTTTTCGATGTGAAATTAGTTGAATTTGACGGTGGAAGTTTGCGCAATGCCATTCCACGTGAGGCAGTTGTCAAGATTGCGGTTGTTGAAAGTGATGTAAAAAATGTGCTTGCCGAAATTGACAAAATAGCAAGCGTTATCAAAGAAGAATATCAGACGATTGAAAAAGCGTTGGAAATTATCGTGAAAAATGCAGGTTCAGCAATAACTTCATTAACCAATGATGACACGCTAAAAATTGTCAATACACTTTATGCGGTTCAGAATGGCGTTTATCGTATGTCGCCTGATATGGAAAATTTGGTGGAAGCGTCATCGAGCTTGGCGAGAGTCATTGTTAAAGACGGTAAATTTATCACGCAATCGTTGCAACGTTCGAGTGTTGACTCGTCTAAAGCTGATGTGGCAAATACCATTCGTTCACCGTTTGAATTAATGGGTTGTGGTGTGG
>DAOMPZ010000207.1:0-3505 GCA_035445045.1 Crocinitomicaceae bacterium
TGAGTCACGTTGGGAGTTTAAAATGCCGAAATTCTCGAATCGTATGGATTATGGCAACATTGCCGATGTGTTGGTAGAAATAGATTACACGGCATTGGACAGCGACCAGTACCGTATGCAGGTGTTGCAGGATATTGATAACACGCTTGGTTTTAGCCGAGGGTTCTCGTTCCGTAACAATTTTACTGACCAATGGTATGAATTGCAACAAGCCGTAGAAGGAACGGATTACCTTTCTGTGGACATTGAAATTAAGCGTGAAGATTTTGCACAAGGCATGGATAATATTCGTTTGGACGGCTCTAATTTACTTTTACATTTTGTACGTAAAGACGGCTTTGTTGATGAAATCAATATTGCTGATTTTAATCTTATACTTGATAGCGCACAAAATCAACAGGTATTTGGTGGGCAAACAATAAACGGCACGTTTAAAGCGAATGCACTTTCAGGTGTTCTGAATACTCAGAAACCAGCTAGACCATTTGTAAAATTACGTTTGATGTTCAAAAATACGGAGGAAAACAGAGAAATGTTTAACCAAGAAAAAGTGTTAGATATTGTGCTGTTAATGAATTGCAAGGGGGATTTGTCAGTATATCCAATGTAAAATAGTAATAAATAATTAAAATTAAATTAAGATGAGAAAGTTAAGATTAATATTAGCAATAGTTATAACAACATTATTGTTGAATGCAGGGAATATAAATGCACAAGAAAGCCAAGTTGTAATAATCAAAATGTATGAGCAAGATAAAATATATAAGCCCAAGACCAATAGTTCCAAAATATACGTTACCGATCCTTTTGGTAAAATCCAAAACATTGAAATAGAAGGTTATTCATTTGTTGGAGAAGAAGTTGAAAACAATACATCAAAATTACATGATGAAATAACCAAATGGCAGAAAGAAGGCTTTATATTAAAGGACTTTTCTTTAACTTTTTCGCCATCTCCAATTGTAAGGATTACCATTGTCGTTTTAACAAAATGAAGTTATGAATAAATTCAGCTAGACCATTTGTAAAATTACGTTTGATGTTCAAAAATACGGAGGAAAACAGAGAAATGTTTAACCAAGAAAAAGTGTTGGATATTTTGTTGTTAATGAATTGTAAAGCAGATTTACCAATTTATCCGATATAATTTTAATTAATAAAATGTATAACCAATAATAAAATTAATAAGATGAAAAAGTTAAGATTAGTATTAGTAGCAACAGTTGCTATGTTGTTTTTAGGAATGATGAATGTAAATGCACAGGAAAAAAACACTACCAAGACTGTAATTATTAGAATTACAGAAGGAAGTGGTGCAAAAAATGGACTTGTTACAATTGATGCTAATGGAAAAGTCAGTAAGATAGCTATGGAAAAGGGGCACGATGCAGATATCTCTGCTAATAATGGAGTTCTTATTCAAAAAGAAATAGAGAAGTGGAAACAAGAAGGATATCAGATTAAGCATCTTTCATCTTCTGGAGAAACAGTATCTCGTACTACCATTATTTTGGAGAAGTAAACGTATGCAAACGGAACGATTGGAGGCGGAAAAAGTGGCTCTGACCGCTGCGAACCGTGCGACAGGGCTTTTTGAGTTCCAGCAGGCGCAAGGCGAGTTGCTCAACCCATTTGAGGGTATGGGTGTTGAATCACGTTGGGAGTTTAAAATGCCGAAATTCTCGAACCGTATGGATTACGGAAATATCGCTGACGTGCTTGTGGAAATTGATTACACGGCTTTGGACAGCGACCAATACCGTATGCAGGTGTTGCAGGATATTGACAATACGCTTGGTTTTAGTCGAGGTTTTTCATTCCGCAACAATTTTACTGACCAATGGTATGAATTGCAACAAGCGGTAGAAGGAACGGATTATTTATCTGTGGATATTGAAATTAAGCGTGAAGATTTTGCACAGGGTATCGACAATATTCGTTTGGACGGTTCTACTTGGTTATTACATTTCGTTCGCAAGGATAGTTTTACAGATGAAATTAATATTGTTGATTTTAATGTAATTAACGATACACCTAATCCGCAACAAATTGGAGGTTCTACATTGAATGGTACATTTAAAGCGAATGCTTTATCGGGTATCTTAAATGCACAGAAACCAACCAGACCATTTATGAAACTGCGTTTAATGTTTAAAAATACAGCAGAAAACAGAGAAATGTTTGCCAACGGCGATGTGTTAGATATTATCTTGTTAATGGGCTGTAAAGCGGATTTACCAACATATCCGATATAAAAAATAGTAATAATTAAAATTAAATTAAGATGAGAAAGTTAAGATTAGCATTGATAGCAACTGTTGCTATGTTATTTTTAGGAATGAGTAATGTGAAGGCACAAGAAACTGTTTATATTGAAATTTGGGAAACGTTAAAAAAGAATGATTCCAAAATTATAGTAATATCAGGAACTGAAAATATAGAAATAATACCCATTGAACGATTAAAACTTTCAATGGAAGACAATGAAACAACTAATGGATTCTATGTAAAAAAAGAAATCGACAAATGGATTAAACAAGGTTTTGAAATCAAAACGTCATTTACACAAGTTCGTATAAATGGATCGGGAGTTGGGTCATGCTCTGTTACTACCATTATTCTTTTCAAAAAAGAATAAACGTATGCAAATGGAACGTTTAAAGCGGGTGCTTTATCGGGCATTTTAAATGCACAAAAGCCAGCAACACCATTTGTGAAAATTACGTTTGATGTTTAAAAATACGGCGGAAAACAGAGAAATGTTTAACCAAGAGAAAGTGGCATTGACCGCTACGAACAGTGAAAAATGAACAGTGAAAAGAGATTTTAAATTTTTCACTTTTAGTTTTTCGCTTTTTTGTATATTTATGATTTGTAAAATAAAAAAATAACAGTATGGAATTACAAACCATTCAAACTAAAATATATGAAATTCGGGGGCAAAAGGTCATGTTGGACTTCGACCTTGCAGAAATGTATGAAACCGAAACCAAACGACTCAAAGAGGCTGTTCGGAGAAATATCAATCGTTTTCCGCCAGATTTTATGTTTGAGCTTACCAAAAATGAATTTGAAAGTTTGAGGTCGCAAATTGCGTCCTCAAACAGAGGTGGTAGAAGATACTCGCCATTTGCTTTCACAGAGCAAGGTGTTGCTATGCTTTCGAGCGTTCTAAGCAGTGACAAAGCTATTGAAGTCAATATTGCTATCATGCGCGCGTTTGTATTCATAAAGCAATATGCACTCTCGCACAAGGATTTAACTGATAAATTGAAAGAACTTGAAAGTCAATATAATAAGCAGTTTAAGGACGTGTATGATGCGATTAATTACCTGCTGAAAAAAGACAAACAGGCAGTTGAACAGAAAGAACGTCAAAAAATAGGATTTAAAAAAGAGTAATAAGATACGTTAAACGCAAAGAGAAAGTAAAAAATGGAAAGTGATTTTAAATTTTTTCACTTATAACTTAAAAAATTATGTCAAACACTAAAGGAACATCAGC
>DAOMPZ010000208.1:0-3497 GCA_035445045.1 Crocinitomicaceae bacterium
AAGGCTATTTCGGGAAAGCGAGCTTTGCAACCGATTTTCAGCGATATTACGAGGGCGAAGGCTTGTTTAATTATTTTACGTCTAAATTGAAACTTTCAGCTTATGCACTCGCTTCCAATACAACCAAATCAAGTTTAGATTGGGAAGATGCCAAAAAATTTGGGGTTGAAATGTCGAACACCGTTACGTACAATGACGAAACCGATAGTTGGGAACAAAATGAAAGTGTTGTGAGTAGTGACGGTTATCCGCAAATGTGGAAAACAGGTGCTTTCTTTCAAGATAAAGTTTCCAAAAAATTTAAGTTAGGTGCAAATTATACTTATACGAATTACAATGTAAAAAAAGGAATTAACCGCTATTCGCAATACTTTTTAGAAGACACGGTTTATTACAACCGAAATGAGGAAAATTCAAAGTTGCAACACCAAAAACACGAATTGAATTTGAACTTAAAGTTCGATTTCGACTCTACGCAATCGTTAGAAATTATCCCGAAATTCAACTATTTTTCAACTGCCGAACAAACGCAATCGTTGCAGCAATATATTTCGGCACGTGATACGGTTATGCGAAACGGTTTGACACAAAACAATTACGACCAAAACGGAACGAATATCAAAACCAAGGCGACATACATTAAGGATTTCGCTAAGAAAGGACGAAAATTGATGTTGGTTGATAATTTCGTTTACGACCAATTTGCACGAACGTCCGATTTGTATTACGAAGATGAGTTTCCACAGTATGGAATATCTGCCAATTTGATTGACCAACAGAAAGATGAACGCAAAAATATCTTGTCGAATTTAATCGTTGCACGCTATACCGAGCCGTTGAGCAAAAAATGGTCGTTGGAAGTAAGTTATGAAAATTTCAACATCAAAAATGACCGTTCTAACAATTCGTATAACAACGTAAATGGTCAATATACCGACCTTGATTCATTGACAACGAATAAGTTTAACACAACCAAATTTCAAAACGTTTTGGGCGTTGCAGGAATTTACAGTTATAAAAAAATCACCCTTACATTTGGTTCAAAAGTTCGTAACGTCTTGATTGACAACGAAAATATTTTGACAAACACGAATATTAAACAGAACGTTACAAGTCCGTTGCCGTATCTTGATTTCAGATATAAATTTACGCAAGCATCGACTTTGCAATTTAAAACAACAACATTCTCTACTTTGCCGAGTGTCAATCAGTTACAACCTGTTTACAACAATGTGAATCCAAATAATATCCAAATTGGAAATGCAAACCTTTTACCAACGTATTCGGTTAGTTCGTTTTTGCAATATCAGAATTTTTTGCCTTTGACAGGATTGTGGTATTATATGAGAGTGTCAGCGAGATATACAAAAAATGATTTCGCTCAAAATATCTATTTTGACAGTTTGGGAAGAAGTGTTTCCGAATACAAAAACATTGATATGTTTAATCTTGTAAACTTTTGGGGGGGTGTTGGAATTCCAATTTATAAAAAGATTTTGTCCTTGCGACCAGGGCTTTCGTATAGCTACAATAATGTATATAGCTTTATTAATAATCAGCTGAGTAAAAACATTAATCACATGCCTGGTGCTGGTCTTGAATGGAGGTTGGAATTAGAGAAAATTCACGCAAGTCTTGGCTTTGAATATCAAAATAGAATTGTGAAAAACAACATCAATTCGCTGTCTAATCAGAAGAATGATATTTATTCAATGTCATTTGATTTTAGTTACGAAATGCCGTTGAAATTTATCTTTGAAACAGATTTTGATTACTATGCAATGCGTGGTTTGAGTGCCGATTTTAACACGAATTATTTCTTGTGGAATGCCTCCATCGGAAAGAAATTCTTTAAGCACGACCAAATGCGTATCGACTTGATTGCTAACGATATTTTGAATCAAAACAGAAGTATTACTCGAACAAATTCGATAAACGTTATTACCGACACGAGAAAGTTGATTATCACACGTTATTTCTTGTTTAAATTGACGTATCAGTTTAATTCGATGACTAAAAAAATTAAAACAACAGAAAGCAATGAAGACTTTTAAAATTATATCCTTTTTACTTGTAACCGCATTTTCAGCGCAAGCGCAAGTGACGGAAGGCACGATTCGTTTTGAACGAAGAATTAATATCTTTAAAAAATTTCCCGACAAGGAAACGCAAAAATGGATAGGCGAAAAGAACAAGTATAGCTACGACCATTATATGTTGTACTTTAACGAAGATAAATCGGTGTTTATTCCCGACCCGAATGACGACCCGAAACAAGGCATGATGCAATGGCTTGTGCAACAACATTCGGCTTTGCAAAATTTCAAAGAAAATCAAAATACGACCTTGATTAACGTTATCGGGCAAACGATTGTTGTGCGAGATACCTTGCGCCCGAGAAATTGGAAATATACAGGGAAAATCCGAACAATTGCCAATTACGAATGTACACAAGTTTTAGTACAAGTTGATGATACAACGAAGTTATATGCGTGGTTTACAACAGAAATTATCCCGCAAGTTGGACCTGAAAATTTTTGGGGATTGCCAGGTGCGATTTTAGGAATTGCGAGCGAAAGCGGAGGAACGACTTATTTTGCTACGGAGGTGATAGCTACGAAAGTCGAATGGGATAAAATTACACCTAAATACAGCGATAAAAAAATGACCAATTTCGCCGAATTAAAAGACAAAATGATTAATGAATTTGGCAAACGCAAAGAAGCAAAACCGATGATTGACGAATTTATGATTTGGCAATATTATTAGTCAAGTTAAGAGTTTTGAGTGCAGATACGTGACGGTATTATTACACGGGTAAATCCCTTCGGGACGACCGATATCAATAGGCAGGGGTTTTAACCCCTGCCGATGAGATGAAGGATATCAATAGGCAGGCGATTTTAATCCCTGCCTGAAGGATATCAATAGGCAGGCGATTTTAATCCCTGCCGATATGTGACGGAATTATGATATGATAAAATCCCAAATGTTATTTTTTTATTTCTTTTTGTCGTGCAAACGAAAAAAATCATAACTTGACCCCGAAAATTAACGCTATTAATATGGTAACAGCAATTACAGAAGGTATTTTAATTACAGTAAAAAGTAATTTTATAGAGGAATATTCTGATGCAGAAAAGGGAAATTTCTTTTTTAAATACCATGTTGAAATCGAAAACAGAAACCGTTTTTCGGTGCAACTTTTACGCAGAGATTGGTATATTTTTGATAGCCTTGATTTTCCCAAGGTGGTATCGGGCGATGGCGTTGTTGGTGAACAACCAATTTTAAAGTCGGGCGAAACGTATGCTTACAATAGTGGTTGTGAAATTCATTCCGAAATTGGCTACATGACAGGTCACTACACATTCAAAAACGTTGACACCAATGAAGAATTTCCCGTTTTAATTCCTCGATTTGAATTGTATTTTCCAGCAGTTTTGAATTAGTTAAGAGTTGAAAGTGATGAGTTCAGATTGTGACGAGTAAGTCCC
>DAOMPZ010000209.1:0-2781 GCA_035445045.1 Crocinitomicaceae bacterium
GGCACGCGTTTCGGTATTGGTAGAGATTGCAAGGCAACAAGTGCATACATTGTAAATCTGCGCAATATTGCCGTGGGCGATGAAATTGTATTGAATATGATGCAACAGAAACCCGAATTCTTCGCAAATGATATAGCCGACAATCCTTTAAATGCCCCTGCGACCCCAAAAAATCAAAATATTGCACCTAAAAGCACAGAGCTACCGTTTTAAAGTCAACACATTCAACACATATTTAACTAATTAATTATCAAATATTTAAAGTGTTGAAAATGTGTTGAAAGTGTTTGAATGTGTTTGAAAGTGTTTGAACAAAAAGCCGTGTTTCAAACACTTTCAACACCAAAAACGAGCTAAAACACTGATTTTCAAAGGTGTTGATGTGTTGAAAGTGAAAACGGTGTTTTCCTGTAAAAATTTAACCGCATACACTCCACAAACATTCCTGTTTACATTGTATTATTTTTGATACAACTTATCTCGTGCCGTGATACTATCGGTATCAATTTTAGCGCAAACACTTAAAAATCAATAAGTTAATATTAAAAACACATATCTTTGTACCGTTGCAAACGAGCAACGCTAATCCATGTATTCATATTTGTTAGATTATCTTGTTTTCACTGTTAACACTTGATTATCACAGTGTTAGCAGTTTGAAAACAGGTTGTAAACAACTGTAAACAGTCTGATAACACTTGAAAACAGTTTGTAAACAACTGTAAACGGATTGTAAACAAATTGTAAACTATTGTTTTTCAAGTTATTAAATAAAAACTGTAAATATAATATCTTGAAAATCAAACGGTAACATTTGAAAACAAACTGTAAACAAATGTTTTCAGTTTGTAAACAACTTGAAAACAGATTGTAAACAGACTGAAAACACATTGAAAAAATAGAGAGAGGCAAGCGAAGTGCAGATTACCTTGCCTAAGATAGCGGAAAGTCTGGAGATGCACCAAAGGGCTTTCAACCACTAAAAGTAAAATTTTAAATGAAAAAGACGAAGGAAGAATTAAAAAGGGAATTATTACAGTGGGTTAAAAATCAAAACTGGACTAATAGAAAATTTGTTTCTATTCCGATTGGTCAAATTGTTGAATTTACAGCATCGGGAATTAAACATACGATTAGTAGAAATTACAAGAATTTTCCCGAAGTAGAAATTCAAATGGCTAAAAACATCATGGCTATTCTTCCAAATTCTTTTTATATGGGGTTCGACAGAAACACGGATAAAAAGAGGGCTGAATTAAAAGGCGTTCACAATTTTTACGATATAGTGAAATTTGAAGATAGTCTTTACGAAGTGTGGTTTAAAGTGAAAGAAACAAGGGATAAAACTTATTTCTATGACCATGGGATTATTAAGAAGTTATAAAGGAGGGAATTTTAATGTCTGCCCATGCAGGTTAAAACGTGACTTGTCCGAAATCAACAGTGCTTTTAAACACTAAAACCCCTCCGTTTTGGACAACACAAAGATAATAAAAAAATTGAAAACAAAAATAAAATGGCAAAACCAACAGCAAAACAGTTAGCAGCACAGAAGAAATTTACTGCAAACAGCAAAAAAGCGCACGCACTTGTTAAACAAGGCAAAGCGAAGAATTTGAAACAGGCTTGGAAAATGATAAAGTAAAATTTTAACTATGTATCAAATAGAAGGAAAACAGTTGACTTGTAAGCTCACGGACCAAGAGCGAGAACAGGTAAATGAATTTGCCAAAAAATGGCAAACAACCGAAAACGTTGTGTTTTCAAACGGAAAACAACTTGTTTTGGCGTTGCTCACACATTGTAAACAGTTGGAAAACTCTTTTTTTATACAAGAAAACAATTTAAAAAAAGAAATTCAAGCAAAAGAAGAACTTGAAAACGAATTGCTTACACTCCGTGAACAACTCGAAAGCACACCACAAACAACTGAAAACAGCGAAATAAAACAACAGCTGATTGAAACGTTAGCATATCAAGAACCGCCAACCGACGAACAACTGTTTGCTGATGTTTTGGAAATCATAAACACACCACTTGAACCTGCGCCAACTGTGGAAGTGATTAAGGAAGTAGAACGCCAACTTTTGCCAACAGAAATTTTATTGAATTTGACGGCAAAGGAAAAAGAAATACTCGACCTTATCGCACGTTATCGTTTTTCGACCAAGGAAGACAACCCACGCAAAACAACCAGCGAGCTAATTCATGCCATGGTATTCAACAAAGGAACGCTCCTTAACGAACACGGACGTTTCAAAACTTACATTAACAACAAAAAATTGAATTAATGAGCCTACTCCTACAATTAAAACAACAAAACGAACAGTTACACGCTGAAAAAATCCAAACCGAGCAAGACATGGCAACGGTTGCGTTGGAAGTAAAAAAAGTTTGGGAAAGTTTTGGTATTAAAGCCGATACTTTTTCCGAGGGCAGAAGTCCGTCCATGGTTGAAATGATGAAAATTACCTCGATGATAGGAAGAAAATTCACTTCTAAAACAGGCAAGGAAGAATTAGCCAAATCGTGGAATAAAATACAGCCAATTTTAGCCAAATACCAACACGTAATAAAAGACACCAATGATTGATTTTGATTTAGACGACTTACTAAACGAACCAACCGTTCAACGCTCCGAAAACACGGACGAAACCGCTCCCGATGAAAGTTTCGATTTGAATACGCTTGAATTTGAACCCGAACCAACACCAAACGAGCTACCAACGGAAGAACCTGAAGAAGTCGAAGAACCGTACACGGACAAAATGGCACAGGAAA
>DAOMPZ010000209.1:2791-3474 GCA_035445045.1 Crocinitomicaceae bacterium
CGCCGAAGCACTCGTTGACCTTATCGACATGGGGCAAACCGCTGTACTTACACCGCTTGCAAAGTGGAAACTTTCCAAAAAACGAGGTGTAAAAGGCAAAATCGCACAAGCGGAAATCATAGCAGCTAAAAGTATGGAGGGCGAAGAGTTGACAGCCAAAGAAAAACGTTTATTGTACCAATACAACGCCTATTTGGAAAGTTTCCGCAGGGTAGAAGAAAAATTGCCCTACACCGAAGACGAACGAGAACGCCTCACAAGCGCAGCTAAAAAGTACGTTAGCGACAACAAATTGAAAGTTTCCAAAGGTTTAGGCTTTTGGGGCGAATTAGCAATTATACAGGGAACACGAATTTTAGAAGTAGTAACAGCGTAGTTATATGAAGTGGTTTAAGAGAAGAAAAAAATGTTATGAAGTATTAGTTAAGGTAAAACACCGAGATATGCTTTATAACGATATGTATATTGTTTTAAAAAGAATAGTTTCTGCAACAACTGTTAGAAAAGCCTATGTCTTAGCTCTTTCAGAAATGGAAATAGGAAAACAGTTTTTTTGTGAATGTATGCAGGTAAAACGTTATAAATAAGATTATTTATGAGAACAAACAAAGTAATTTTAATAGCAGGCACAGGAAAAACGGACTTTGTTAAAAGTATGATTTTTAAAATGTCAAAGGTTTTCC
>DAOMPZ010000210.1:0-3433 GCA_035445045.1 Crocinitomicaceae bacterium
TTTTACGCTAACTGCGTCGGTTGTGTCCCGTCGAAAAAATCAATGCGACCGTCCCGTCTTCGAGCGAAGTTTTTCTTTAAAACCAAGACGGCAACATTAAAATTGATGTGCGCTTGGAGGAAGAAACTGTTTGGCTGACGCAAGACCAAATGGCAATGTTGTTTGGGAAAGCCAAGTCAACAATTAATGAACATATCAAAAACATTTACGAAGAAAACGAACTTTCGGAAACTTCAACAATGCAGAAATTCGGAAATTCCGAATTTCAGCAGAAAGCCCCTAATTACTACAACCTCGATGTAATCATTTCCGTGGGTTATCGTGTAAAATCCGTTCAAGGTACGCAGTTTCGTATTTGGGCGATTGATTAAAATAAGCCTTACTGAAAAGTTGATTTTACAAAGCGTTGAGATTGAAGAAAAAACGTATATTTGTTTTCATTCAAAAACGGATTAAAAAACACGAAAAATGGCATTAAGTTGGAACGAAATAAAAGACAGAGCGTTAAAATTCTCGAAAGAATGGCAAGGAACATCTAACGAAGAAGCAGATGCAAAACCATTTTTGGACGCATTTTTCGATGTTTTCGGAATTTCTCGCAAGAAAATCGGAACATTTGAACATCGGGTAAAAAAACTTGATGACGGAAACGGCTATATTGATTTACTTTGGAAAGGCGTTATCCTTATCGAGATGAAAAGTAAAGGTAAAAACCTCGACAAAGCCTTTATTCAAGCCAAAGAATATACTAACGGACTCAAACAACACGAATTGCCGAAATATATTTTGGTGTGTGATTTCGACATTTTTCGCTTGTACGATACCGAAGAAAATACAATCATCGAGTTTCAGTTAGATGATTTAATGAATAACGTGCAACATTTTGGTTATTTGCTCGGTTATCAGAAAAAAGTTTACAAAGAACAAGACCCTGCCAACATCAAGGCGGCTGAATTAATGGGCAAACTGCACGACCGTTTAAAAGAAATCGGTTATGACGGACACCCACTCGAAGTATATTTGGTGCGGATTCTGTTTTTGATGTTTGCCGAAGACACTACGATTTTTAACAAACAACAATTTCAAGAATTTATCGAACAACGCACGAGTGAAGACGGCTCTGACCTTGCCTCTAAATTACAAGAGTTGTTTCAAGTGCTAAACACACCCAAAGACAAACGTTTTAAAAACTTAGACGAACAACTCGCAGACTTTCCGTACGTGAATGGTAAATTATTTGAAGAAATTTTGCCTACCGCAAGTTTTGATAGTAAAATGCGCCAAGCCCTACTCGACTGCTGTTACATTGATTGGAGTAAAATTTCGCCTGCCATTTTTGGCTCGATGTTCCAAAGTGTGATGAACCCGAAAGAACGCAGAAATTTGGGAGCACATTACACCAGCGAAACCAACATTTTAAAACTCATCAAACCGCTATTTTTAGACGACCTTTGGACAGAATTTCATAAAATAAAAGATACTAAACCAAAGATTTTAGAATTTCATAAAAAGTTAGGCACGCTCAAATTTCTTGACCCTGCGTGTGGTTGTGGAAATTTCTTGGTAATCACTTACCGTGAATTACGTTTGTTGGAGTTAGAAGTTATAAAACACATTTTATATAAACACAACAAATTAAGAAAAGAAGTTGTTGCTGAAGCTCAAATAAATATTTCTCAAATTGCTAAAGTTGACGTTGACCAATTTCACGGCATTGAGTACGAAGAATTTCCAGCACAAATTGCACAAGTGGCAATGTGGCTAGTTGACCACCAAATGAATATGCAAGTAAGTAACGAATTTGGACAATACTTTGTGCGTTTGCCCTTAAAGAAAAGTGCTAATATTGTTCACGGAAATGCGTTGCGTACTGATTGGGAAAGTGTTGTTTCAAAAGACGAACTTTCGTACATTATCGGAAATCCGCCTTTTATAGGAAAGCAATTACAAAATGAAACACAAAAAGACGATATGAATTTTGTGTTTACAAATCATAAAGGAGCAAAAATTCTTGATTATGTTTCGGCTTGGTATTTCAAATCGGCTCAATTTATTCAAAATACAAAAATTAAAGTTGCTTTTGTTTCTACCAATTCAATCGTTCAAGGCGAACAAGTTGGTACTTTATGGAATTTACTTTTTACTCAATTTAAAATCAAAATACATTTTGCACATCGCACATTTTCTTGGAGTAATGAAGCAAAAGGAAATGCAGGTGTTCACGTTGTAATTATTGGCTTCGCCAACTTTGATACAAACGAAAAACGAATTTTTGAATACGAAAATGTAAAAGGCGAAGCACACGAAATAAAAGTAAAAAACATCAATCCGTATTTAGTTGAAGGAAAAGATTTCGCTTTGTCAGCAAGAACAAAACCTATTTCAAAAGTTCCTGAAATGCTTTACGGAAATAAAATTGTAGATGACGGAAATTTTTTGTTCAACGATGAAGAAAAAACAAACTTCATTAAACAAGAACCAAAAGCAGAAAAATTTTTCCGACTTATTCTTTCGGGCGATGAATTCATCAATGGTAAGAATCGTTGGGTTTTGTATTTAAAAGATATTGAACCAGGCGAATTGAGAAGTTTACCTTTGGTAAGAGAACGAATTGAAAACGTTGCAAAATATCGTTTAACAAGTACGAAAGCACAAACAAGAGAAGCAGGCAAAACGCCAACTCTTTTTGCTGAACCACGACAACCCGAAAATGATTTTATTTTAATTCCACGACATTCATCTGAAAACAGAAATTACATTCCGTTAGGTTATTTCGGAAAAGAATTTATTGTAAATGATAGTTGTACAGCATTGCCAAATGCAACGCCTTATCTTTTTGGAATTTTAAATTCTTCAATGCATAACATTTGGCTAAAAAATGTTTGCGGAAAATTAGAAAGTCGTTATCGTTACTCAAACACGATTGTTTATAACAACTTTCCATTTCCACAAAACCCAACAGACAAACAAATAAAAACCATAGAAGAAAAAGCACAAAAGGTTTTAGATGTCAGAGCAAGTTTTCCAAATTCATCACTTGCCGACCTTTACGACCCTTTAACCATGCCACCAGCTTTGGTAAAAGCGCACAACGAGTTAGATAAAGCCGTTGATTTGGCTTATCGCTCGCAAGCGTTTACAAACGAAGCAAGTAGAATGGAGTTTTTATTTGAGTTGTACGAGAAATATACAGCAGATTTGTTTACGGGAGGGAAGAAAAAATCGACAAAAAAGAAATGAAAATTCGGCTAAAGCCTAATAGATATAAATCATTTGCCACAGGTTTAAACCTGTGGCAAGTGATGTTATAACAACTATTAATTATGTTTTTCTCATCAATAGGAATGTGGTTTTAACCCATTCCTATTGATATTGATGAAAACAAAAAAAGCCTCATACAGCTTGTATGAGGCTTTATAAAAGTGGCATCGAC
>DAOMPZ010000211.1:0-2420 GCA_035445045.1 Crocinitomicaceae bacterium
AATTTGTCAATCGTCATGACATAAAAATCCTCGTATTGGTGCAAAATATGTGTCAATGCTAACTGCGCTTTTCGCTGTGTTTCTTCGGGTTGTAGCTCAAATTCCTTGGAAATATCCGCCAAATACTTTTCCGCTTTTGCCTTGCCTTTTTCGGTTTTATGACGGTTTGGATTACTCAAATCGGCAAGTGCATCAATGATACGTGTTTTCATTTCCAACGCCGCTTTATTGGTAAACGTCATCGCCATAATTTTGGCAAAATTCAGCGGATTGGTGTCGCCTTTCAGAATTAATTCCAAATACGTTTTTACCAAAGTATAGGTTTTTCCACTTCCTGCCGATGCGCTGTAAATTAATAAGGGTTTTTGTGTGTTCATGTTATTCCTCCGCTATAAGTTCATAGTAATATTCCGCATGATTAAAACTTCCTGTGTTTAAAAACATAGCAATAATAACATATTTATCGCCGTATGAAGCACACCAATAATCTGCTAAACCTCTGCTTTTAAGGCATTCTTTAAAAGTTGGTGGACTTCCGTAAATAAGGACATATTTTAATTGAAATTTTTTGTTTGTGCTTTTATCATAATACGTTCCAAGTACAGGCGAAACAGGTACAACAATGGTGTCCGTAGGTTCGATTAAAACATTCAAATAATTTCGTGCGTACGAAGATATATTTTTCTCAAGATTGATAAAAGCAACATCTGTATTCGCATGACCCAATTCGCCATATATAACCTTTTGCCCAAAAGAAAAATGGGTAAGTGAAATGAAAATTATAGTTATTAAGTGTTTCATAATTAATGTTTTACTTGTATTCAATAAATAATTCAATGCGTCTATTGCCTTTTCGCCCTTCTTCTGTTGAATTGTCAAATTTTGGTTGTGTTTCACCACGTCCGTAACTTGAAATAATGTCGGGAGAAAATTCTAATTCCATAAAAATTTGCATAAACGCATCCGCTCTTTTTTGCGAAAGTACAAGATTTTTATCATCATTTCCAACATTATCGGTATGTCCCTCAATGACAATAGATTTTACATTGTCTTTGTCAATCTTCTTTAAGGTGTTGATGATGTTTGTTCGGTCTGAATTTTCGATTAAAAAAGAATTGGTTTCAAACAAAATATCGTCAAAAACAATAATTTCAAAATTGGTCGGATCTGTGATTGGATTGGAAACAAAATGCGTTGTGTCTGTTGAGTTTTCATACTCAAAAGGAAGATACGAACAGCCTATATGCCTCAATTTATAGTTTCTTAAATATTTTCGATGCGCTTTGGTTTCTTCCGTTTCAGACAGGGTTTCGTCAATCAACGATACATCGTCTATGAAAATATAATAACTCTGATAAGGTTCTATTTTTTTTGAATTGGTAATTTGCTGTTCATTATCTTTTTGGAAATTTCCAATGATGATAAACTTTTCATTTCCAAGAGCTTTGTAGGTATAATCAATAACGATTTTCTTTGAGCGGGAAAAGGTTTTAGCATCTATAAATGGCGTTAAATCGACACTTGGCTGTATGTCTAACAAGACATCTGTATTTGTGCAAAGGAGTTTGTCGGATAACAATAATCCAAGCGATGGAACGGAAACACCATTTCCCCACACCGTGATTGAAAAACGATAGAATTTGTCTTTTTCAAGTGGCGCAACAAGTTGTTGTTGAAGATATTGCCGTACATTTTTTTTATTCGCATTGAAGGCAACCAAACCAATATCTTTGAAATTGTATTTTGCGTTCGTTGGCGAAACTAAAAACCACGCAGACGGCGCACATTTAGCGTTCATTTCCGTACATATATTTGGTCTATCAAAACTTCCGTTTGTGGTAAGTTCTAATTGTCCCAATACACTAGGAATAAGACCTAAAATACAGCTGATATATAAAAATATTTTTCTCATAATCAGGTGTTTAATCTATTTTAATTTCTCCGCAAACGCTTTTTTAAACTTCTCAATTTTCGGGCGTGCAACCATCGCACAGTATTGATTTTCGGGGTGTAATGCAGCGTAATCACGGTGGTAATTTTCTGCATCGTAATACGTTGTCAACGGTTCGATAGCCGTCACAATGGGTTCGTCCCACGTTTGAGCATTTGTCAATTGCGTTATGTATGCCTCGGCAATTTGTTTTTGCTGTTCGTCATGGTAAAAAATGACCGAACGATATTGCTCGCCGATGTCGTTTCCTTGGCGGTTCAACTGCGTTGGGTTGTGCACCTTAAAAAATACTTCCAACAGGACGGAAAAGTCCAATTGCGTATCGTCATATTCCACCCGAACGACTTCTACGTGCTTGGTTGTTCCTGTGCAAACTTGCTCGTACGTTGGGTTTTCTACGTTTCCGCCTGCGTAACCTGGTCGTGCGCTGATAACGCCTTTTAATGAATCGAAACACGGCTCGATACAC
>DAOMPZ010000211.1:2474-3397 GCA_035445045.1 Crocinitomicaceae bacterium
CGTTGCTTCTTTTATCATTATTTTAATTTTTTTTGTTTACTAAGATAGTGTGTAAACGTTAGTCATTAAATTTATTTTTTTCTTCTTTCTTTTTTCTTTTTTCCGCAAAAAAGAAAAAACACAGCTTTTGAAGACGAATAAACGAGAAACGGTAGTGCCGAAGTTTTGAGGACAAAAACTCGTCGCCGTGATTTCTTTCGGCAAGGATTAAAATCCATGCCTATTGATATCGGTCGTCCCGATGGGACTTATTCGTGTAACACTTGTTAGTGCTGTAAGCACGACCGATGTTTAGCGGTAGGGGTTTCAACCCCTACCGTCGAAAAAATCAATGCGACCGTCCCATCTTCGAGCAAAGATTTTCTTTTTTTAACTATGTCTTTTCTATTCTGTCTATGTGGTTTATTTTTGTCATTTCAAAGTGTTAATCCATTGATAAATATCTTCTAAAACGTCCTCCGAAAAGGTTGTTTCAATTTCCTCGTATTCACTTATTGCGCCTGTTTCACACGGTTGGAACAAGTGATTTAAGTTGTTGTAAATTTTTAGCGTATATTTTGTATTACCTGCTTTTTTCATATTCTCTCGAAATGCGTTAAGGTTTTGATTTGCTTGAACTTGCACATCTTTGTCGCCATTGAATGCAAAAATTGGAAGTGTAATTTTGGTCAGATAAACAGCTGGGTCGTATTTGAGAAATTCACGAAACCATTGACCGTTTAATTGTTGCGCCAAACCAAGATATTGCATCGATTTTTGGGAATAATCTGCAAAATTTTCTTTGATTAAGCCCAAAATGCAATCTACTTTACAGTTTTCATCGGTTTTTACTTTTTCGTACAGCGGTCGAATGTTTTTAATATAGCCGTCAATTTCTGCTCGGGATAAATTTTGCGTTGCCAAAATATCACGATTTTGTTGTA
>DAOMPZ010000212.1:0-3362 GCA_035445045.1 Crocinitomicaceae bacterium
ATCAATGTTAATCACACGTGTCAGTCTCAGCGAGACGACTGATATTATTCGCAGGGGTTTTAATCTCTGCCGATATATAATGGAATTATCAAAAATCCGTACGATGTTATTTTGTGACCTTATATAGTTAGGTTAAAAACCAAAAACTTCTGTTAATTCATTCCTTTATGATTTCAGTCATATAGCGCAACTAAAATAAGCCGTTCCTTTGCGTGTTACATACTGTTTCAGACATGGAAGATTTAAAAACAAAAATTCGGCAATTAGCAAAAGAAAAAAACGCAATTATTTTAGCGCATTATTATCAAGAGCCTGAAATTCAAGAAATTGCAGATTACGTAGGTGATAGTTTGGGTTTGGCACAAGAAGCTGCTAAAGTCCATGCAGATAAGATTGTTTTCGCTGGCGTACATTTTATGGCAGAAACGGCGAAGATTTTAAATCCTACTAAAAAAGTGCTTTTACCTGATTTAAACGCAGGTTGTTCGCTTGCCGACGCTTGTCCACCTGATAAATTTGGCGAATTTTTGGCGCAATATCCCAATCATACCGTTATTACGTATGTCAACTGTTCGGCGGAAGTCAAAGCGATGAGTGATATTATTTGTACATCTTCTAATGCGTTGAAAATTGTGCAGTCTGTTCCCGAAAATCAACCGATTATTTTTGCACCCGACAGAAATTTAGGTTCTTACGTCAAAGCAAAAACAGGGCGTGATTTGATACTTTGGGACGGTTCGTGTATCGTTCACGAGGCTTTTTCGATGGAAAAACTCTTGGCATTGCACCAAAAACACCCCGATGCAACGATTATTGCACACCCCGAATCACAAGCGCATATTTTGCAAGTGGCAACGTATGTCGGTTCGACGGCAGGTATGATAAATTTTGTCAAAACGGACAAGGCACAGAAATTTATTGTGGCTACGGAGGCAGGTATTTTGTATAAAATGCAACAGGAAGTTCCTGATAAAGTCTTAATTCCTGCGCCTTCACACGACGAAAATTCGTGTAATTGTAGCGAATGTGCCTTTATGAAAATGAACACCTTACAAAAATTATACGACTGTCTTTTGCACGAAACGCCCGAAGTTACACTTTCGGAAACAGTTCGTCAAAAAGCATTAATTCCCATTGAGCGTATGCTCGAATTATCCAAATAGATGAGAACAGATTTTTTAATTATCGGTTCGGGAATAGCAGGATTGAGTTTGGCTATCAAGTTGGCAGAATACTTTCCAAACACAGAAGTGACTGTACTAACAAAGTCAGAACCAACGACTTCCAATACAAATTATGCGCAAGGTGGAATTGCTGTTGTCACTAATTTTGACAGCGATTCGTTTGAAAAACACATTGCAGACACGCTCATTTGTGGTGGTGGTTTGTGCGATGAAAAAGTAGTGGAAATGGTTATTACGCAAGCTCCCGAACGACTGAAAGAAATGATGACTTGGGGCGCAAAATTTGACACAACCTCAAAAGGACAGTTAGACTTAGGAAAAGAGGGCGGACACTCCGAAAATAGGGTTGTTCATCACAAAGACCAAACAGGCAGAGAAATGGTTTTTTCGATGCTTAATTACATTCAGAAATTACCCAATATTCGTTTACTAAAACATTCCTTTGCGCTGGATTTACTTACTGAAAATGGAAGATGTAAGGGCGCAAAAATCCTCAACGAAGATACAAACGAAATTTTTGAATTATATGCACACAAAATAATTTTGGCAACAGGCGGAATCGGGCAAATTTACGGACATACAACCAATGCTGAAATTGCCACAGGCGACGGAATTGCCATGGCGAAACGTGCAGGCGTGACGGTTCAAGATATGGAGTTTATCCAATTTCACCCAACAGCGATGTATGCTAATAATTTAGAAACGACATTTTTAATTTCCGAGGCTGTTCGGGGATTTGGTGCGATTTTACGCAACCAATCGGGCGAGCGTTTTATGGAAAAATACGACAAGCGATTGGAATTAGCACCACGTGATATTGTTTCGCAAAGTATCCACGTCGAATTAAAAAACAATCAGGAAAAATGTGTGTATTTAGATTGTTCACATTTAGATATGACAGCTTTTAAACAGCATTTTCCAATGATTTACGAACGTTGTTTAGCGATTGGAATTGACCTCCAAAAAGATTGGATTTCTGTTGCGCCCTCTCAACACTACATTTGTGGTGGTATTGCGGTTGATACAAATGGCGAAACGAATTTGAAAAATTTATTTGTGTGTGGCGAATCTGCTCGAACAGGCTTGCACGGAGCAAATCGTTTGGCATCAAATTCGTTGTTAGAAGCGTTGGTTTATTCGGATAGGATTTTTCAATTTATCCGTACTTCGGACGATGAAAAGTTGGTTGTTGAAAATTCAAATTTAATTCAAAGTTCTAAAAACAAACACCTTGATTTAAACGAATTGGAAACACTCAAAACAACATTGCAAACGCTAATGATGCAAAATGTAAGTATTGTGCGCCATAAATCGGAGTTGGAAAAAACACAAAAAATCCTGCAAGAAATGCAACAAAAAGTAATTGATTGGATTGAAACTGCTTATCCGTCAAAAAGTCTTTACGAATTGCGCAATATGGTGGAAGTAGGTTTAATGATTGTGGATAGTTCGCTGAAACGCAACGAAAGTGTTGGTACGTTTGTGATTGAAAATTAGAAAATTTCTAAAATCGGTCAATGTTTTTCACCATGACATCGGCAATGGCAGAGGCGTGTTCTTTGATTTTTTCGGTGTTTTTACCTTCAAAATACTCATCTAACGTTTCATTAAAAAGTTCTTTCCAGCGTTCAAAGTGACCTTTTGTCGTTGGGAAATGCTTGTGAAATTCTTTGTGAGCATTGAGTGGGTCGCCACTGTAATCGCCTGTGTAAAAAAGGACATTTTCCCAAAAATTACTCATTTTTTGCGTGTGCTTTTCCCAATTTAATTTCATGACATCACTGAAAAAGTAGCCTATTTTTTCATCTACTTTTACTTTTTCGTAAAAATGAAATACGATTTTGTCAATGTCTGCTTTTGTTGTAATGTCTGTTTTCATTTTCTTTAAATTGTTGTTTAAAAAAACCCTATCTTGACAATACTGTGTACATCGAGATAGGGTTTTATTTATTGTTTATGAGAAATTTACAAATTTAAAATCTATGTATTTTGATTTCAAAGATTATTTTGCTCCGTCATTTTGGCGCATATATTCCACAATGCTACGTGCATTATCATCGCCTAAGTTTTGGTTTGGCATACGCACTAAACACTCCTCCAATTGACTTTGAAGCGCAGGGTCTTTGTCAATCATTTCATCAGGAGCTGTGATGAAGTTCATCAACCAATGTAAGGTTC
>DAOMPZ010000213.1:0-3292 GCA_035445045.1 Crocinitomicaceae bacterium
TCTTATTTTGCCACGGTGTTGGAAGGAATGGACGAAGTTATTAAAATTGGCGCAACGGTTAAAGATAAGGTTAAGAATTTAAAAATCAATAATTTAAAACTTGATATTCGAGAAAATACGACCTTACAAGGAAATTTCACATTACCTGATTTTAGAAATTTAGAAAACGAGCAAATCAAACAAGAAATTAAATACGCATTTTTCAACATTCATGAAATTAACCAAGTGAAATTACCGTTGGGAAATGGTGTTAAAACATTAGGATTGAATGACTTGGTGCAACGTTTTGGCTATGCCGAATTGAAAGATGTGACGACTTCTGGAAAGCTTAAAAATCTGTTTGTTCAGCTCAATCAGTTGAAAACAGCAATCGGAACAATTCAGATTAATCACGACATCAATATTTTTCAAGAAAACGAGCATACGATTGCATTTCGAGAAGTTCACGGTAACGATGACGAATTACCGATAGCGATACAAAATTTCGATTTGGGGCGTTTGCTTGACCAAAAGCAATTCGGAATGGTGGACGGAAACATTCATTTGGACGGTCGTTATTCTTCCAAAACAGGCATTGCACTTGAAAATATCAACGGTTTGATGAATCGCTTGGATTTTAATGGTTATAATTACAGCGCAATTTCATTGGAAAATCTGTCGTATGCACAAAATGTGATTAATGGTAAAGTCGCTATTAAAGACCCTAATTTAGATTTTGACTTTGACGGAGAAATTGACTTGAATAAAGAACAATCGTATCGTGCAAAACTTGAGATTAATAAAGCGTATTTGAACAAACTTAAATTGTTTAATTCCGACTCGTTGTTTGCTGTGAGGGGTACTATAACGACCGATATTTGTGGCGGAAACATCAATCTATATTCAGGGATTATTCAGATAGATTCGTTGACGATTATTAACGGAAACAAACAATTTTACGCTAAAGAATCACACATTGAGTTGACCAATTCGGATACGTATAATGCGATTGCTTTGCAAAGTGATATTTTAGATGCAACCATTAGCGGAAATATTGATTACAGCTCGTTTGCAACACATTTGACGAATACATTAGCGTATTCATTTCCTGCATTTATCAGTCAAAGTAAAGTTAGTAAAACGGCAAAACCAACTAAGTTAGATTATCTTTTTAACCTAAAAAACATCAACCCGATTTTGAACATATTTGTACCTGATTTATATGTAGCGACAGGAACGAAAATTTTAGGTGAATTTAATTCGCAAGAAGAAAATTTAAGTGTCAACGTACAAGCAGGATTGTTGAAATTCAGTAATTATAAAATTGATGATTTTGACCTTAAAAGCAATTTTGAGAAGACGGGATTGCGTACGAATATAAATTTACTAAAATTTCATTTGAATGATTCTATAATGTTCGGAAACGTTACTTATGGTGCAGACGGAAATACAGATGACCTTAATTCGTTATTAACTTGGGATTTGAATACGCCCGATGCTTCGGAGTTGAAATGGAAAACACGTATAACAGATTTGAATGATATTGTTTTAGAAATTGAAAAGTCGTATTTTACGATAAATGAACACCGTTGGGAAATCAAAAATGACACCTATTTTTCGTATTGCCACAAAGAAATGGACGTGCGGAATTTCTTGTTGAGCTATGAAAACCAATTTATTTTGATTGACGGGAAAATTAGTGAAAATCCCGATGATAAGTTAGATGTAGTGTTGAAAGACTTAGATTTAAAAGATATTACGTCTATTCTTTCTGTTCAAAAAGATGTGCGTGGAATTGCAAATGGAGATTTTCATCTGTCTAATATTTTTGACTCGCCACGTGTGCATGGAGATTTGAAAGTTCAATCGTTGATTTTGGAGCAATCTGAAATTGGCGATGTGGATTTACAAGGTGTTTGGGACAATTACAAAAAAGCGATTAATGTCAATGGGAATTTGGTTTACAGAGGTGTGAAAACATTTAACATTGTTGGGGATTACTATTTAGAACGAGAAAACGACAATTTAGATTTCAAACTGAAATTTGATAAAACGAACATTGCGTTCCTCAACTCGTTCATGGACGAAAAAGTTATTTCCAACATTAAAGGCGATTTGGACGGATTTTTGGTTGTTAAAGGCGGAATTGCTAAACCTCAAGTTACAGGGTATCTTGATTTGAGTAAAGGAAATGTCAAAGTTGGAATGTTTGGCGTGAACTATGGTTTTAACGGAAAAGTCAAAGTGTCCGAAGACATGATACAAATTGACAATATGCCGTTGATTGATGAAGAAGGTAACAAAGGCTTTCTGAATGGAGCGATTATACATGAAAATTTTAGCAATTTCAACTTTGACGTGTTTGTCGGCTTGGATAACATTAAAAAAGCAAATGGCGACGAAGGTAGTTTCTTGGCGATGAATACACATTATGAAGAAGGAGCGATTTACTTCGGAAAGGCGTACGTTAATGGCTGGGTCAACGTGGACGGCTATTTGGATAATTTGAATATTGAGGTTAATCTCAAAACAAATAAAAACACAACGATTACTATTCCGCTGTATGGCGCAGAAGAAATTGACGATATTTTGAGTTATTCGATTGTTGAAAATGACAGTTTGAAAGTTAATGTGGTGAACGAAAAAGTCGATTTGACGGGTGTTAATTTGAATTTGAACTTCGACCTAACTCCCGATGCCTTGATTAAATTGGTTTTTGACGACAAAACAGGTGATGAAATAACGGCTAATGGTAGTGGCAAAATTACGATTAAGCTAAATTCCAATAATGATTTGTCCATGGACGGAAAATATACGATTTCAAAAGGTGCGTATAACTTCGTATTTCCACCAATTCCAAAGAAAGAATTTAAAGTCGAAAGCGGCAGTGAAATTAGCTGGAAAGGTGGCTCGCCAACCGATGCAGACATGAATATTTTGGCTGTTTACAAGGCAAATGCTGACTTGTCTGTTATTACAACCGATTTGGAATCACAACGTTCGGCAGGTTCGACACAAGTTGTTGATGCTAAAATTTATTTGACAGGTAATTTAGACGCTCCGAAAATGTCATTTGAGTTGGCAGCACCAAAAGCATCGGAAAGTGCAAAAGCGGCATTATCACGTATTAATAGTGACAATGACGAGTTGAACAAACAATTTTTCATGTTATTACTTTCAGGACGTTTCCAAGGTTCGGGTGTGAGTGCAAGTGATTACGGAAGTAATGCGGCGTTGGAGGCTCTTACAGGACAAATTAACGGTTTACTTGATGCGGTGTCAAAAGACGTGCGTTTAAATGTTGACTTGAAGC
>DAOMPZ010000214.1:0-3211 GCA_035445045.1 Crocinitomicaceae bacterium
TGGAATAATCTGCATCTTGGGCCAAGGCATAATCTTGCGCAACAACTGCCGTTACTCTACGTGCATTTTTGGTGCGATAATCTTTAACATTTGAACTGTCAAATCCAACCATTTCAACTACTGCCGAAACTGGATAATGATTAGCCGTTAGCTGTTCACAAGCCGTTTGTGCATTGTCAATAACGGTACTCAACACAACAGGTGTTTCAGGAACTCCAGCAAGTTTGTCGTTATAAACATAACCAATTACTTTTACTGCTCCTTCCGAAGCAATAACCAAATTTTCCGTATGGTTTTCGACCATTTCAGCATACGTATCTGTTTCATCAACAACATACAACCACAATTCGCCTGTTGGGTTCAAACGGAAGAAATCTTTTACGTTGGCATAAACCAACACTTTATTGTCAGTGTCGTAATCTTTGTCGATTTTCAAAGCATCTAAATCCGTCAAAGCGTTCAAGCGATATGCTTTATTGAATTGAACACCGCCAACAACATTAACGCCATTGGTAATCAAACCACACACACCGTCTGTTGGTGCTAATCGTCTGCCTAAACCGCCCGATTGCTGTACAATTATTACATCATTCATTTTCCGTGTCAGTTAAAGGTTTGTAATCTTCTTGTTGTGCTGTTTCAATTGCTTTTAAAAGCACGTCTTTAGTGTCTTTGACATTCAGTTCCAAGCCTAATGTCTTTCCAAATTCCACTAATTCGGCTTTTGTTTTCAAAGACAATTCGTCAGAAGTGCCTAATTCACCTTGTTTGGTAATTTTCAATGATATTTCATTGCTGTCTTTGGCTACGATTTGAAAATTAATACCCGATTGTTCGTGGTAACGATTTGCCCACGACTCGTTTTTCTTTTCAAAGATTTGCCCATCGGCAAACAGAATACATTCCGTAGCCTCGGGATAATGATTGAAAAACTCTTCTAAACGTTCTTTGTGTTTTGTTTCCATGATTTATGAATTTTTGGCTTGAAGTTCTTTTTTCAAAGCCTGATAACTTTTTTCTAATTTTGAATAACTAATACGCAACTGGTGTAGTTCTGCCAACACTTCGTTGTGCTTTTCCCTGTGATGAGCGATGTCTTCTTGCAATTTCGCATTGTTGGATTCTAATTTGGCAATGGTTGTTTTAAACTCATCACTCAACGATTTCCATTCGCTAATCACTTCACGTGCGCTTTGAACTTCGACCGTTCCTGTTTCGGCTACTTGTTTTTTGCGTCCAAACAAAAGTGGAAGTAGCGAACCGCCTAAAAATGTAAAGATGTATCCTACTAATTCCATATTATTTACCTGTCCAAAATGTTGGATAAACCTGTTTTACTTTAAAGGAAGGACACGCCTTGTTAGCAACTTCGTTGTGACCAATAATGTGAATGTTTGGATATTTCTTTTTGATTTCTTCCAAACATACCTGCATCAATTGCTTTTGCAAATCCGTTCGTGTGTCAAGTGGTTTGCCTGTTTTGTCAATACCACCGATGTAGGAAAAATGCACACCTGTTGCGTTGTAGCCGACTGCACCATTAGAAAGGTTGTTGAACTCTGTAAGTACTGTGAACCCTTTTGTTCCAATCAAAATATGATAACCTGGGTTCTTCCACTTCAAGGTGTTTTTCCAATAGTTTAAAATAGATGATACAGTCGCTGTCGGTTGTGTAGCTGCACAATGAACGACTGCGTGAGTTATCTTACGTGTGATGCGACTTTGTTGAAAATACGCCCTTAATTCTTGCTCACTCGTGCTTGTCGGATGTTCTTCCGCTAAGGCAATCAAATTCATGTAATCGGAATCTTCAAACATTGAAGCCTCCAACACACTACTAACCTTATACAACTCCTGTATCATCTTTTCGCCCTCCTTTATTTATTGCGTTAATATTTTAAGCCGCAGGTGAATAAATCGCTGCAATACCTTTGTTTCTGATTGGCATAGAAAGACCTCGCATTTGGAAACCGATAACATCTCCACGTTGTTCTGGGTCTTTCTCTTTGGCAAACATATCCACCGTTCCTTGCGCACGCATTACTTCGTCTTTGTGGAATGCAATTGACGCATACACATCTGTTGACGGTGCAGCTGCTGCCGCCCATGCTACTTTTGCGCCTGTTGTTTTGTTGTAGCGAGGCAAACGTTTAGATGCCAAAGCATACAATTTGAAACCGTATAATTGTTTATCTTTCAACAATTGGTTGTACAACTCTCCGTCTTCATTTTGCAAGTCAGTTCTATGCTGAACAGACAATACCAAAATTCTTCCTTCTGCAGGAATTTCTGCTTCGTCATACGCTTTGGATAAGTTTAACACATCAGCAAACAATAAGCGTTTATTACCACTTCCGTTGTTTCCTCCCGTAGCTGTGATAATTGGCGTGTATGTCCCGTTTGTGGACGGTGCAATTCTAAATGCTGCATATTCCATGAACTTCATTTTCAAGGACTGTCTGTGTCCGTAAACAATAGATGAACGCTTGTCATACGATAATTCGGCTGTTTCAATCGCACGAATCAATGTATTTTCTGTATCGTATGTATCTAACGATAAGGTCAAAGGCGTATCAGAACGCTGTGCTGTTGCAATTGGATAAGATGAATTATTGATTAACACATCGGGGTTTACACCTGCTTCCGCTAAGTTAATCACGTCATTATCAACAAAGGCAGACATATCCCGACACTCAGACAAGAACATATCATCGGCGTAGAAACCTTCCATTAAGTCAGGCAACCACACTTCTTTGTTTAAGCCTACTAATGCTGTTGACTCAACTTTTGGAGTGATGGCACTCAGTGCGCCAACTCCTACTGCGCTTGCCAAAAAAGGGATTCCCAATGTGGCACTTACTGGTAATGCAATCATTGCGACTGCCATTAATGCGAAAAAGATTTTTTTCATTTTTTCTCTGTTTTTTTTGTTGATTACTTAATTAAAATTTTACTCCCGACTTTTCGGCAAGCGCACGATACGCTTCGGGGTTTTCCGCTTTCATTTTCAAAAGCCCTTGCGTGTCTTTTCTGGACCAGTCGGTAAATGTCCAGTCTTTACGTTCGTCTGCAACAGGTGCAGGCTTGTTACTTCCTGTGTTTACAGGCACGGTTTCTTTTGCCGTTAAACGTGCGATTGACGTTTCCGCCAATGACAAGTTTGCATTGGCAAAGTCTTCCCATTCTTTTTTGTCTTTCGCAGTGATACGTC
>DAOMPZ010000215.1:0-3106 GCA_035445045.1 Crocinitomicaceae bacterium
TTTTAATTTAGATATTCTATTTAACATAATATTAATTATAAGACAAAAAGATTGACTAAAATTTGTGGTAATTTATTTGTACTTTTGTGAATGACGATACAATACTCAAATTATGTGGAGAAATAGATTACATTCAGATAAATCAGATACTGAAAATATCCCTGACATTGTGAAATTCACGGATTTACACGACGGAAATTTCCCATATCCTCCCGAAGATTGTTATACCATTATGTGGGAAAAAGGCAGTAAAATAAGATACGTTTTTGACGAAAATTTGAATTTTGTTGGAAAAACAGAACTTTATTTCTTTAACGAATATGAATATGATTTCAAGTATTTTTTCAAAGACCAGCCACAATATTGTTGGGCATATAAAGAAAATTTAGCGGAACAACTTTATCCTGAGGAATGGGAAAAATGTGAAATCGTTTATTGGTCGCACGTTGAGCCTTTTGAAAAATCTAGCAATACGATTCTGCGTGAAAATGTTGATTATAAAGCAAAAGAAAATAATCGTCATTGGTTAGCTGACAAAAAACTAAACATTATTAGTGACGATTATTTTTGTTTTTTTGGAGAAGAATGGATTGCTGGTGAATTTTTGGCTGTTGCTAAAGAAAATGAAAAATACGGCTATCTTGACTCTAATGGGAAACTAATCCTTGACTATCAATTTGACGGCGGAAATATTGACACGTGGTGGATGTCACACCCGAACTACGATATCGTTGATGTCAAAAATGAATTTGGAGACCATGTTTATGGTGTTGTTGATTGGAATGGAAATTTAATTATCGAACCAAAATATAAAGAAATATACATTCACGACGAATTAATGTATGAATTTGACAGGCATAACCAAGAACAATGTCTATTAAAAAAGGAAAAGGATTATTTCGAATTAACCGACTTTGACAATTCAATCGTTGTCTGGAAATATCACAGTGGATTTTCTACAAAAACATCTATTTAATCGTTTCATTCGGACTTATTTTAGGTTTAAGACTAATTTTTCATTGTCCAAAATCACGAAAAAAGCCCCTACTACTCTATTTTGGTTTTATCTTATTTTTATTCCTCGACGTTTTAAAACGATAAATAACTACCTTTGCCTTTCCAATTTTGGCACAGACTTGCAGGTTATAAACACTCGATTGTGATATTTTTTTTATGAACATTTGTTAATAAACTCAATTTGTTATATCTTTGCACTCCCAAATTGGGATAATGTCTTATTTAAATTATTAATTATTGTGGATACACTAAGTTACAAAACAAAGTCAGCGAACACCGCAACTTCAGGAAAGAAGTGGGTTTTGGTTGATGCTAAAGATCTACGAGTAGGTCGTTTGGCGAGTGAAGTGGCTAGTATAATTCGAGGCAAAAGAAAGCCTAATTATACGCCACATGCGGATTGTGGTGACAATGTCATCATCATCAACGCAGAAAAGGCTGTTTTCACGGGAAGCAAATTATCGGACAAACAATATGTTCGTTACACAGGCTACCCAGGTGGACAGAAATCATTAACTGCACAGGAAGTTTTAGAAAAACGTCCAGAGAGAGTTTTGGAAAAAGCTATCAAAGGAATGTTGCCAAAAAACACATTGGGCAGACAATTGTATAGAAATTTAAGAGTCTATGCAGGAGCGGAACACAATCAAGAAGCTCAAAAACCAGAAGTTATTACTTTAAACATTAAAAATTAATTATGGAAGTAGTCAATTCATTAGGAAGAAGAAAAACTTCTGTTGCACGAGTTTACTTGAAAAAAGGTTCAGGTAAAATTACCGTAAACAAAAAAGACTTCAAAGAAGTTTTTCCGATTGCATTATTGCAAGACAAAGTTAACAGACCGTTTCAATTAACGGAAACTGTAAACGAGTATGATGTTGTAGTAAACGTACAAGGAGGAGGTATCAACGGTCAAGCGGAGGCTATCCGATTAGGTATTGCAAGAGCATTAGTAGAAGTTAATGCTGAATACAAAACCTTATTGAAAGCAGAAGGTTTGATGACCAGAGATCCAAGAATGGTAGAACGTAAGAAACCAGGGCAACCAGGTGCACGTAAGAAATTCCAATTCTCTAAACGTTAATATAGTAGAAATTATTTTTGGCGGTTGTTTAGTATCCAAGCATCAAGTACCCAATTGAAAAATTCCCTTGATTAGCTGCTGTACTAAAGGAACGTAAACAATTAAAAAGAAAAGAAATGTTAAAAATAGGATTTCAAGATTTATTAGAAGCTGGTGCTCATTTCGGACACCAAAAAAGAAAATGGAACCCAGCGATGGCTCCATATATCTTTGCAGAAAGCAAAGGTATCCACATTATCGACTTAAATAAGACATTAGCTCATTTAGAGCAAGCGTGTGCTGCGATGAATCAAATCGCTAAGTCGGGCAAGAAAGTTTTATTTGTTGCTACGAAAAAACAAGCGAAAGAAATCGTTGCAGAGCGCGTAAAAGCTGTTAATATGCCATACATTACTGAACGTTGGGCAGGTGGTATGTTGACAAACTTCCAAACAACACGTAAGTCTATCCGTAAAATGTCAACTATTGACAAAATGAAGACAGACGGAACGTGGGAAACATTCTCAAAAAGAGAGCGTTTATTCAAAACACGCCAAAGAGAAAAATTAGAAAAAGATTTTGGTTCGATTGTGGACATGACACGTCAACCTGCAGCAATCTTTATCGTGGACGTATTAAAAGAAAACATTGCTTTATTGGAGGCTAAGAAGTTGAATATTCCTGTATTTGCAATGGTTGATACCAATACAAATCCAAAATTAGTGGACTTCCCTATTCCAGCAAATGACGACGCAACAAAATCTATCGCTATCGTTTTAGATGCGATTATTGATTCAATCAAAGCAGGTTTGGAAGAACGCAAAAACACAAAAGACAAAGTTTCTGACGAGGAAGAAGTTGTAGAAACTAAAGCTAAAAAAGAAAAAGTTGCTAAATCTGAAGAATCAGAAGAAGCTTAATTTTTTAAATTAAAATTTAAAATACAATGGCAATTACAGCTGCAGATGTAAATAAATTGCGCCAACAAACAGGCGCAGGAATGATGGATTGTAAAAATGCTTTGAC
>DAOMPZ010000216.1:0-3103 GCA_035445045.1 Crocinitomicaceae bacterium
ATTTCGCAGGGTATTTTGTCAAAGGCGTGAACACAACGATTGTTTATCCGTCACGTGATGCCAATTCGGTTACGAAATTCATGAATACGTTGCATCAAAATAGTTCTAAAATCGGGTCGAACATTAATGTTTATGGAACGAAAGAATGGACTTCGATGGACAAAGTGAAAAACTATTACAAAAACACGTATAATTTCCATTTCAGCATGGGCAACGATTTGGATTATACGACGGCAAATACAAAAAAAATGGTGCGTGCATTTCGTGCTAAATACAATACAGACATGACTAAAATCATGGCGCAAGGCTTTGACGTGATGTATTATTTCGCTATGAAATTATTTTTGGATAAAGAACCTAATAATTTGATAATGAATGATTTTAATATCAAGAAAATTTCCAATAACGACGGTTTTGAAAACGTATCAACGTACATCTACAAGCAAATAGATTTTGATTATATTTTGCAAGGGAAAATAAAGTAAGTTTAAATAGATTTTCAACTTTCGTGAAATAAGGTTTATACATGTCTATGAAAATAGCTTTTATCATTACATCAACAGGTTGGGGCGGTTTGGAAATGAATACCTTAAAATTAGCGAAACTGTTAGCGCAACAACACTTCGATATTTCGCTTGTCACACAGGAAAATTCAACGATTTACAGTAAGGGAAAAGAACTTTTTACGAGCGTTAAACTGCTGAAAAAAAAACGTAAATTCTTAGATTTAAAAAACGCCAAAGAGCTAAGCACTTTTCTGAAAACCGAAAAGATTACGTCTTTAATGGTCTTTGACAACAAAGATTTAGACCTTGTTTCGTGGACAAAACGATGTTTTTACAGTAAGTTAGTTGTTTTTTATCAGCAACACATGCAAATTGGCATTAACAAAAAAGATTTTATTCACACCTTTCGCTTTCAAGCAATCGACCATTGGATAAGCCCATTGAATTATTTAAAAGACGAAGTGACGCAACGCACAAAATTTGACAGAAACAAGGTTCACGTTATTCCTATCGGGTTGGATATTCAAAAATTCGTTCCGAAAAAACATAGCAAAGAACAAGCGTGTCAACAATTAGGATTTACGCCAAAAACACCGTTGTTGGGAATTATTGGGCGTATTTCTGAAAAGAAAGGGCAATTGTTTGTTTTGGAGGCTTTCTTAAAATTGCGTAGTCAAGGTGTGATGTTGGAATTATTAATTTTTGGTTCGCCCACTGTCAACGACCCAGAATGTGTAAACTATTACCAACAAATCGTTGAAACGATTAAGCAAAATAAAGCAGAAGATGTGGTGCATTTAGTTGAACATCAAGAAGATGTGTCGCCTTTTTATGGAGCGGTTGACATTTTTGCATTGGCATCGCACAGCGAAACGTACGGCATGGTAACAATTGAAGCGATGCTTTCTAAAATTACGATTATCGCTACGCAATCGGGGGGGACAAGTGAACTTTTAGCTTTCGGAAAATTGGGAGCATTGTATGCGTATAACAATCAAACGGCTTTTTGCGAGCAAGTTTTATGGACATTAACAAACCAAGAAGAAGTACAAAATCGAGCAGAAGTTGCGCAGAAAATTGCGTGCGAGCAGTACAGTCAAGAAAATGAAGTACAGCAAATTAAAACGTTATTGCTTAACAATACCGTTCACGCAGTAAACTAATCCATCAGCTTTTTTCTTTAAAAATAATTCACGACTGACACTGACAGCATCTTCTCGTTCGGGGCGTTCGTGAAAAAGATGATATTGAATTGCACGGTAACGTACATTGATTTTGCGCAAGCCAAGTTTTAATGCCCGAAATTCTATATCGACATCTTCGCCGTAACCTGCGTTGATATAATCTTCGTCAAAACCATTCAATTTAAGCAAATCAGACTTGTTAAAACTCATATTGCAACCAAGTAAACGTGTGTCCGAGTTGCCTTTTAAAAAGCGTAAAACACGAAACGTTTCTTCGGCTCTAATCGTTTTATTTTTAAGCATTTGAAATAGCGTTGGAACGATTATTTGTCCGTTATGAATTGCTTTAGATGTCTTTTCATCAAGGTCAGCACGACTGCCTGCGCAAAATGAATTGGGTTGCAAAGATTTAATGTGTTGTGCTATAAATTCGGGGTGTAACACACAATCGCCATCAATAAAAATCAACTTTTCGGTTTGTGCTGTTAGAATGGCTTTGTTGAGAATTTTATTCTTCTGAAAACCGTTATCTTCTTGTTGCAACAGCTGAATAGCAAATCCTTTTTGTTGATAATCAGCGATTAACGCTTGAAAACAATTTTCGTCCGCATCTTGTGCAATGATTATCGCAAAATCTTTTTCTGTTTGCAATTCTACAGAACGCAAAATGGCGTGCAATGCGGAAACATCTTTGTAAACCGAAATGATTAAGGTTGCTTTCATTGGAGCGTAAAGGTAATGTTATTTGTCTTTTTGTAAAATAGTGTTTCGAGATTGTGGTTACTCTTTCACTATCTTTTTGGTCACGCTAAACTTATCCGAACGAACATTTAGCAAATACATACCGCTTGGAAAGTGTGACAAATCAATTGTTGTTTGCTCATTGACTTGCTTGGTTTCGTACAGCAGTTTACCTGAAAGGGTGTGAACTGTTATTTTACTGTTTTTGACAGGTGTTTGAACCGTAAAAATGCCGTTGTTTGGGTTGGGAAATACGGCTATTTCGCTTGCTTGTGCTTGTTCATTTGTTGCTACTGTTGGATTTTCTGTTAAACGCAGAATTACGGCTCTCATTCCACTTAGACTATCGTAAGGAATGGTGTCTATATCAGCACCAATATAAAAGGGGAAACTACTCGAACTAAAGGTATAAACCGAATTACCGTAGGTTGCAATGTCATACGCAATATCATCGTGTTTGCACGCTATTTTTGAATAAGAACGTAAATTGCCGTCTGCGCTGTATCGCTCCAATATCATATCAGAACTGCTTGTACTATTTGGAAGAAGTGTATCGCCTAATTCGTTGACAACCGTTCCCCAATATGCGGACAAAGTATAAATGTAATCATCATCGTCAATGCTCAAATCAACGATGTCTGTTCCTGCGTTAGCTGTATTGTGAACTGCTTT
>DAOMPZ010000217.1:0-3062 GCA_035445045.1 Crocinitomicaceae bacterium
AATCGGGCCTTTGGAACTGAATTTCACGATAAGTGCCAACACCAAATAAACAGGGAACAGTAAAGTAAGTGCAATTGTCGAAAAAACAATGTCAAACAAACGTTTTACTTGAATTTGCCAATAAGGCATCGTATTTCGTTCGATTTCGACCAACATAATTCCGAAAATGTTAATCGTTTTGACCGTTCCTGACAAAATATCGTACATATCGGGCAAAACTTTAATCATCGCATCGGTCGGGTATATTTCCGAAACAATGTGGCGTAATTTATCGTGGTCTTTCTTTTCAATGGCAATAATCACTTCTTCGATTTTATTTTCATTGATATACGTTCGCACGCTGTCGAGCGTTCCGACCAACGGTAGAAATTTGCTCATCACGGTATCTTTGCCGTTTGCTTGGATAAAACCGACAAAACTATGCCCAAAACTTTTTTGCATAGCAACAACTTCTTCGTAGATTTTCACAGCATTTTCGTCACCACCGATAATAAGCGTTTTAAACCCCGATTTTTTGGTATTAATGCGTTTAATGTGAACGCTAATGATGCTAAACCTAACAAGTATCGTCAAACTAAAATGAATAAGAAAAAGACTTAAAAAAGACTGGTAATATTCTTTATACGTGTCGATTACGTCATCTAAAATGAAAGCAAAAAAGATGATTAACGAGCCGAATAATGCGCCCGAAAGGGTTAAATTTAAAATCTTCGTCCGAAATAACCGCTTGACTTTATGGTATGTTCCTTGGAAAAAATAAATCGTCAGCCATAAAATAGGAATTAAAACAATTCCTAGAAAAAACTGCTTGTCGCACGTCATTTCGGTGTGTTCGATGTAAATTTTACGGTAATTGTAAAACAAACCCCACGATAAAGCGGCGGTCAGTAAATCACATAAAATCAGTAAAAATCGTAACACGCTAAATCTTTAAAAATGAACAACTTTGATATTATCAATTTCTACTTTTGCACCACTTGCATCGGTCGGTAAAGCCGTTTTGAAATACAATTCAAAATATTGCGCATCTGTTGCGTTTGACACAATTTCGCCTAAATCAATATATATTTTTTTCCATGTTTTTTCGTCTTCTTTTTGTTTGTTCATCGCAATATTCGGGTGAATTGTGTTTTCGTTTTTGCTGTTTATCGAAATCATTCCTGTCGAAACGTCTGCGGTATTGCGGTATTCAATTTCCAAATAAACAGGTTGTCCATATTTTGGTAAAATCATGTCTGCAAACGTATTTCCTAACCACAAACTATCTGAATTGTGTAAATTTATAACTCCTTTATAACCTGATTTTCCTGCATCGGTGTGTTGTGTTTGAAAAAGCGATGCAGTCGAAGAAGGGTCGGTCATTAATTTTAACGATGCAGACTCAAAATCTTCTACAAAGCCAAAAATTGTAGTGGCATTGTAGCGTGTGACAGGCGAAATGTGATAGGTTTTTCCCGATTCTAAATTCATATCCAAATAATAATACTCCGTAAATGGATATACAATTTTTACCATGGAACGGCCGCCGTCCATAATTGCAGGCGAAACCGTTACTCGTTTGTTGCCAAATTCTAATATCGGAATTTTACAGGGAAGTTCAAAAAATCCCAAAATTTTATCACCAATATAGACAGCTGCTACATTGAAATTATGAACTAAATCACCCTCTTTACCGTTTAGTGAAGGGTTTGCTTCTAATTTCCACTCGTCAATTTCCAAATAAACGGGTAGTGGATTATTTTTGACGCAACCACTAAAAAGCGGCAACAAAAGCGTTAAAACAACGATAGAAACGAATGATTTGTATTTTATCATGTGCATAGAACGAAGAAAATTCAAAATTAGTTTATTAGTGTTTAATTTCTTAGTGCGTTAACGAAAATGACTGACTTTTTTCCATGATTTGAATAGCAACTTTCAACGCCTCCAATCCGTCCTCAATGGAAACCGTTGGCGTTTTGTCGTTAGTGATTGAATCATAGAAGTTTAGTAATTCCGCTTTGATAGCGTTTGTTTCTGAAATGTCAGGTTTTTCAAAGACAATTTTTTTATTCTTTTTTCCTTCGCCGAGTTCCAAAACAACATCAAACGGAGAACCTTCGCCTTCAATGTCTTCCAAATGAAGTAATTCGGATTTTTTCTCAAGAAAATCAACGCTGATGTACGCATTTTTCTGAAAAAAACGGGATTTGCGCATATTTTTAATCGAAATGCGAGAGGCTGTTAAATTGGCTACACAACCGTTTTCAAATTCAAGGCGAGCGTTCGTAATGTCGGGTGTATCCGAAACGACTGCCACACCTGATGCGTGAACATTTTTAACTTTAGATTTTACAACACTCAATACAATGTCAATGTCGTGTATCATTAAGTCTAACACCACAGGAACGTCTGTACCACGTGGGTTGAATTGCGCCAAACGGTGTGTTTCGATAAACATCGGGCGTTCGATTTTGTCTTTCACTTGACTAAAAGCAGGATTAAAACGCTCCACATGACCAACTTGCACTTTGACATTCGCCTCGGTTGCAATTTTTAACAAGGTGTTTGCCTCTTCGACGGTTTTGGTAATGGGTTTTTCGATAAAAAGATGTTTACACGCTTTCAAGCCTTTCAACGCCACATCGTAATGCGCAAATGTCGGCGTGACAATATCTAAACAATCTACTTGCGCAAGAAGTTCTTCCGCTGTTTCAAACAAAGGAATACCGAATTGCTCGGAAACTGCATGTGCATTTTGCGTGTCCACATCGTGAAAACCGACCAATTCAAATTGCTCTTTTAGTTCCAACAACAAACGAATGTGAATTTTCCCTAAATGACCTGCGCCAAAAACTCCAATTTTAAGCATCTTATTTTTTTGTGCAAAGATACGGTAGTTGAAACAAGTTTGTAATATATTGTGGTCAGATTTATTAACAAGTTAAAATTAATTTTCTTTTTTTTCGCCCATTCACTTGCTAAGAAAAATAAAATACCTAAATTTGCACCACCAAAATACGGAGGTTGTAGCTCAGTTGGTTAGAGCGTCGGATTGTGGTTCCGAAGGTCGCCGGTTCGAG
>DAOMPZ010000218.1:0-3062 GCA_035445045.1 Crocinitomicaceae bacterium
GGTATCAACGACACGTGGACAATCGAAGGAATTGAAAAATACCCCAATTCGGAAGTTTCTATCTTCACACGCTGGGGACAACGGGTGTTTTTTATTTTGGGTTACAACAACGAAAAAGCGTGGGACGGAACTTCCAACGGTAAAAAACTCGAAAGCGGAACGTACTTTTATACAATTGACTTAAAAGACCCAACAAATGCGGAAATTATAAAAGGCGCACTTAATTTAATACGATGAAAAAGCTAATTTTAATACTTGTTTTTGTGTCGTTGGGTAAAATTTTGTCAGCGCAACAACAACCGCAATATACGCAATGGTATTGGAATCAATATGCACTAAATCCCGCTTATGCAGGAATTAGAGATTGTTTTGAGATGAAAACACAATACCGTTTTCAATACACAGGAATTGAGGGAATGCCACATCACGGGAATTTCTCGCTGACCATGCCGATAAATACGCCTCGAAAAGAATTTTTGACACCTCGCCACGGTGTTGGTTTGAAGTTGGAAACAGAAAAAATCGGAATCTTTTTAGCTAATCGACTGAATTTCTCGTATGCAGCACATTTGAATTTTACGCAAGATAATCGCCTTTCCGTTGGAATTGATGCAGGCGTAAAACAATTAGCCGTTGACATCAGTCGTGTGTCAACCGAAGAATTTGACCCGACTGTTCATCAATATGTTTCAAATTGGCTACCCGATGCGAATATCGGTTTGTGGTGGAATGCTAAAAATTATTATATTGCATTGACAGTCAAAGATTTGGTTACGCTAAAATGGCGAAATATCGGTTTGAACGCTAAATATTATCCACATACATTTTTAAGCGGTGGTTACCGTGTTGTCGGGAAAAATGGGTTTAGCTTTTTTCCGCAAGCCGTGATAAAAATGCCAATTAAAGGAAAAGTTTCTGCTGATTTAGTATTATTATTTGACCATAATAATCAGTTTAGTTACACACTTGGCTATCGTGCGAACGAGGCGTTGATGTTTGGTATAAACTTCAAAATCAAAGAAATGGTTGCAATCGGTTACTCCTATGATTACAATTTCAAGCCTTTGGGTGGTTTTCCTAATTCATCGCACGAGCTTACACTTGCTTTTAGCGGGTGTAGGTCGTATAAGAAGACTCGTACAGGTTGCGATATGTTTTAAGAGCTTCCAACAAATAACGAACTATTTCATTGTTATCAAATGTCGGCAAAAGTCATATACTTATTATACATTCCTTTTACCTCATTTTCAACGCCTCGTATTTCATCTATTTTTGAAAACGATCTTATTTTTTAATTCCTCGCCTAACTTCTCAAAGTCAATTCCGTCAAAATTGCCCGAACTCATCATTAGCAGAACGCTGTTGTTCCAATTTTCGTTTTGCAAATAGGTTTGGATGTTTTCTGTAACGGTTTCTACCCGAACATTTGAACCAAAACATTTCTGAACTTCGTTCACGTCTAACGCAGGTAATTTCTTGTGTTCTACCACTTTTGGGTTGAAGTAAACAATTGCTACATCAGCTTTGTCCATTGCACCTTGATACAAGGGTAAAAATTCTTTATTCAATGAAGAAAACGTGTGTAATTCCATGCACGCCACCAATTTACGTTCGGGATATTGTTCTTTTACCGCAGATGTTGTCGCTTTTAATTTGGACGGAGAATGGGCAAAATCTTTATACATCGCAAACGTAGTAGTTTCTGCAACTTTTTGCAAGCGTTTTCCTGCTCCTGTAAACGATTTCATTGCCGTTAAAAAGTCATCATGCGAAATTCCGATAAACGATGCTAGGTGCATTGCACCGATTAAATTCTGTAAATTATGTTGCCCAAAAATCTGTAATTCATACGTTTTTCCGTTCCATTCAAGCAACGTTCCCGTTTCAGTATGCGTATAAATTGGTGTTTTGTACGGAATAGTGTTAATTTTTGACTGAATACGTTCGCCTACTTTTTTTACTTCCAAATCTTCTTCGTTGTAAATCAACGTATCTGTTATCAAGTCGGCAAAAATGTCAAACTGTTTGGTGTAATCGTCGAATGTTTTAAAAACGTTGATATGATCCCAAGCGATACCGCTCAATAACGCCACATTCGGCTGATACAAATGAAATTTAGGTCGTCTGTCAATCAGCGAACTTAAATATTCATCGCCTTCCAAAATCATATAGGGCGAATCGTCCGACAATTTGACCATGCAATCGTAGCCGTCCAATTGTGCGCCAACCATATAATCCACGTTGACATTCAGCGTTTTAGCAGCGTGCAACACCATAGATGTTATCGTTGTTTTGCCGTGACTTCCACCAATAACGATGCGTTTTTTGTTTTTCGACTGTTCGTACAAATACTCGGGATACGAGTAAACTGGTAGGTTTAACGCTTTGGCTTTTAGCAATTCGGGATTATCTTCTCGGGCGTGCATTCCCAAAATAACAGCATCTAATTCCGCTGTGATTTTCGTTTCGTCCCAACCGATTTCGGTCGGCAAAATTCCTTGTTTTTCCAAACGTGTCCGTGACGGCTCAAAAATTTCGTCGTCCGAGCCTGTTACCTCAATTCCTTTTCGGCTCAAAGCTATCGCTAAATTGTGCATGGCACTTCCGCCAATGGCTATAAAATGTACTTTCATGTTTTTTCTTTTTTTTTCAATAGCGTCCTAAACGTTTAAAAAACACGAGAGATAATCTCGTGCCTCAAATTATCTTTGAGGTACAAAACCAAAAAATTCCTCTCATGGCAAATGTAACATTATTTTCTCAGATTATTTCAAAATTAGACCGATTTAAAATTTAAGAAATTATTGTCAATTACTTATCCGAATGATTTGTAATTTTAGGCGTTCAAATAAAAATAATCGTTTATGAAGTATTTAAGCTCCGTGTTTTTAAGCACGCTTTTTATAGTAAGTTGTAGCTTTTCGCAGGATAAAACGTCAACAGAAAAATTCGTAAAAAATATAGATGTTGCAACGTTTAAAGAGTTAACAGACAAAGGTGACGGAATAATTTTAGACGTTCGTACACCCGAAGAAGTTGCAGGCGGAACAATTCCCAATGCG
>DAOMPZ010000219.1:0-3001 GCA_035445045.1 Crocinitomicaceae bacterium
GTTGCCGAATTTAGAGAAAAAGCATTGGCAAATGATTGGCCACTTGATATTGAATGGGCATTGATTGGTTCATGTACAAACTCTTCGTATGAAGATTTGTCAAGAGCTGCCTCTATCGTGGAAGATGCTGTGAGCAAAGGTGTGAAACCAAAAGCAATTTTGGGAATTAACCCAGGTTCGGAGCAAGTGCGTTTTACAGCAGAGAGAGACGGATTTATTGATACGTTCAAGAAATTTGAGTCAGCACGAATTTTTACAAATGCTTGTGGACCTTGTATCGGTCAATGGGACAGAGAAGGTGCTGAAAAACAAGAGAAAAACTCAATTATTCACTCGTTCAACCGTAACTTTGCGAAACGTGCAGATGGAAACCCAAATACACACGCTTTTGTAGCATCGCCTGAAATGGTAGTGGCTGTTGCAATCGCAGGACGTTTGGATTTCAACCCAATTACAGATACCTTGACCAACGCAAACGGCGAGCAAGTAAAATTAGCCGAGCCGACAGGTCACGAATTACCTGCAAAAGGTTTTGACGTGGAAGACAACGGTTATCAAGCACCTGCGGAAGACGGTTCAAGCGTTGTTGTGGACGTAAAACCTGATTCGCAACGTTTGCAATTGTTAGAACCATTTACACCGTGGGACGGACAAAACATTTTAGGAGCAAAACTATTAATTAAAGCAGAAGGAAAATGTACAACTGACCATATTTCCATGGCAGGCCCTTGGTTGCGTTACCGTGGTCACTTGGATAACATTTCTAACAATATGTTAATCGGTGCGGTTAATGCTTTTGGTGGTGCAACGAACGAAGTAGTAAACCAATTAACAAAAGAAAAAGGTGAAGTTCCTGCGGTAGCGAGAGCATACAAAGCAGCAGGCGTTCCGTCAATCGTTGTGGGCGACCAAAACTACGGCGAAGGTTCATCACGTGAGCACGCAGCAATGGAACCACGTCACTTGGGCGTTCGTGCAGTTATCGTGAAGTCATTTGCACGTATCCACGAAACAAACCTTAAAAAACAAGGTATGTTAGGTTTGACATTTGCTAACGAAGCAGATTACGATAAAATCAAAGAAGATGACACATTCAACTTCATTGATTTAGTTGATTTCGCTCCGAATAAACAATTAACGTTGGAAATTATTCACGCAGACGGTTCAAAAGAAAATATCATGTTGAACCACACGTACAACGAACAACAAATTGATTGGTTTAAAGCAGGTTCGGCCTTGAATTTGATTAAACAACAAAATAATTAAACCATTATTTAAATATAGAAAAGGTTGCTAGTTGGCAACCTTTTTTTGTTTTACCGCATGACTTCGATCAGTCAGCGGTTATGTTTTGCCAAAGGCGAACTATGTCAAAACTTCTTCTTTATTTTTTACTATGTATCTATGTGGTTCAAAAATGAACTAAATAAACTTTTTTGTCATGTAGTGAAAAAAAATATTACTTTTGTAACCGCATTATAGCAAATGGGAATTCCGTGCAAATCGGAAACTGTATCTGCAGCTGTAAATCCTTCATACGACATTCATAATGTCACTGCATTGAGCCATCAAGTGGGAAGACGAATGTTCGGGGATAAGTCAGAAGACCGGCTATTTTGTTTTGTTAGTGAAGACTTCAGAATAAAGTCAAACTGCGTTCGCTTTTGATGTGCACTAAAAAAAGCATTCGTAATTTCTTATCTGATTTCTTTTTTGTTTAATTTTTTAAATGTAAAAAAACATGAAGAAATTTTTAGTATCAGCCTTATTGGCTACGCCGTTCGTTATGAACGCACAAGTCGCAACAGTAGATTTTGAAGACTTGACCCTTTCTGCCCACTCGTATTACAATGGAAGTGACAGCGCAGGAAAATTTACGTCGATGTTTACAGATTTCAGTAACACGTATGATACTGAATATGATTATTGGGCAGGTGGTTTCGCATACTCCAATATGCAAGATGACACCACGGCAGGTTTTGCAAATATGTACAGTGCGTATCCTGCAAAAGGCGCAAATAATTCCGCAAATTACGCTGTTTTTCAACAAGGATTTGGTGCGGAATACATTGATTTTAAAGCACCTGTATCTGTCAATAAATTCAGTATTTCCAACACAACGTATGCCTATTTGTCAATGAAAGAAGGCGATAGTTTTGGAAAAAAATTCGGTTCAACAACTGATGCTAACGGCGATGATGACGGAACAAATGGAAAAGATTTTTTCTTTGTTCGAGTGTATGCTTCGTTAGGTGGAACAACAATGGATTCGACAGACATCTATTTGGCTGATTTCCGCTCAAATGACTCAACAGAACATTTTATTTTAGATACATGGAAAGAAGTTTCTTTTCCACAAGGTTTCTATGCTGACCAATTATCGTTTGCTTTATTTTCTTCGGACAATGGCGATTACGGTATGAATACGCCTGCTTATTTTGCTTTAGACGACATTGTAGTTGATTACGAATTAGCTGTTAAAGAAACTGTCAAAATGCAACTTTCAGTGTATCCAAATCCAACAACGGAAGTATTGAACATTTCAAACTTCAATGGATTGGTAAACATCTATTCAATGAGCGGAATGTTGGTAAAATCAGCAATGTTAGAAACAACTTCTACGCTTAACGTCAGCGAGTTGAACGCAGGTTTGTACCGCATCGTTACCGAAAACGGAAGTAGCGTGACATTTGAGAAAAGATAATTTTAGATGAAAAAAACAGGTGTCTTTTTGGCAACGTTTGCGTACCTTTTTGCCTTTGGACAAGAACAACCATTAGACACCTTGTTGGTTTCTACAAAACGCAAGACAAATACACTAACCACTATCACTGCAAAAGACATCGAACGTTTGCAAGCCCATGATTTGGGCGAAGTTTTACAAAAATTACCTGGATTGACCGTTAAAAATTTCGGAGGCGTTGGTGGCATGAAAACTGTGTCCGTGCGTGGACTTGGAAGCGCACAACAGCAAATTGTTTTGGACGGTTTTCTTATTCCT
>DAOMPZ010000220.1:0-2983 GCA_035445045.1 Crocinitomicaceae bacterium
GGCTTACCAACAATTTTTCTTGCTGCTGCGATGCGTTCAGGATAACGCTCGTAAACCTTTTTTATCATATCCAAATCGAATACCATAAAATATTACTTATTAATTGATTATAAATTTTTCTTCCACAAAATTACACAATAATTATTATGTAGCCAACCGAAAGTGTATTACATTCGATTTTTAAGCGTTATTTAGATTGATTTTTAATAAGGTTTGGATATTATGACGGTAGGATTTTAGGACGTTATGACTGTTGTAACGTGAAAAAAGGCGACACTAAATCAAGGTATTTGGAATATTTGTGTAGCTTTGTTGTGGGTGAATGAGTAGATAATAACCTGCGGACAACCGAAAAAAAACGAACAATGCAGACAAAAGAACTAATCGGAAAAACCATAACTGACATTTACGAAGTTCTGACCGTAGAAGTTGGCGGTTTGGACACAAGTGAATGTTTTATTCAACTTGACAATAGTTTTTATATTGACTTCCCATTTGACGGCAAACAAAATATTCAGACAATAACACTAACAGAAAACGCTGTAAGTTTGTTATCGGGCTTGTTAGACGTTCCTGTTTATCATGTAAACAAAGATAGCAAAACTGTTGGCGAAATTGCCGACAATTACCAACGACAAAAACGAAAATTATATAACAGGCTTCGCAAATTTTTATTTAACAAAGACGTTGAAATTAGTGATTATAATCCTCACAAAGTTGAATACAGAGAAAACAAACTCAAAAACTTAAAAGACAGAAAAATCATTGACTTTTTTTTGGTATACAGAAGACACCGAGAAAGGATTTTTTCTGTTAGACAACGGTTATTTAATTACTCAAACACTAGTCGCACCACACGGAACAGGGCTTGCAGGATTGAATTATTTTGAAAACTTAACCGACTTAACAAACAGACGAGGAGCAGAATATTTAAGCCTAAAATATGAACTGAAAAAATGACTATTAAAACATAGGAGAACGCAAAGTTTTTTCTCTGTGACCATTGTTGTTAAATGATTTTTAGACAATAAGATTTAAGTTTACTTTTGACGCATATCAACAAACTAAACAAAACCAACACTTAAAATTTTGCGTATAATAACACGTACGAAACAAGCGTTAACATCAAAACACGCTTAACAAAAATATCATGGGAACACCTTTGGAAATTAAAAATCCTTGCTCCGAAAATTGGGAAACGATGAAAATCGGACTGAATTCACGTTTTTGTGACAGTTGCCAAAAAAATGTGATTGATTTTACAACAAAAAGTCGGGAAGAAATTTTGGAATACCTGCTGACACGTCAAAACGAGCGTGTTTGTGGTCGGATTTACCGTTCACAACTTGATTTTTCAAACACCGATTTTTTGGTCACAATCCAAGCATTGGCGGAAAAGCATAAAAATACAAACCTTTCTTTTTATTTGTTGACGGTCGGAACAATGATTTTGGCGAGTTGCAACACCAATGTGACAGACCAACAGCATTTACCGAAAACCAATACTGAAATTGTGCAGTCAGATACGACAGAAAACCAAAATATAACGTCAAAAGATACGACCAAATGTGTAAAAGATACGAATGATTTTACAGATATAGTAATGGGAAAAATGGTTATTGACCCAACAATAGAGTTACCTGAAGCTCCGCCGCCACCACCAATTCCGACAAAATCGCCAATTCCACCACCGATAGTAGTTGGAGAGATAATTGTTCCACGCCCTAACGAGAAAAATGAACCTTATTTCGTTGTCGATGTTATGCCCGAATTTAAAGGTGGTATAGATAGTTTACGCCAATTTCTAACGAGAAATTTAAAATATCCCGAATGGGAACACGAAAATAAAATTGAGGGAACAGTTGTCGTGCGCTTAGTTATCGACAAGAATGGAAAAGTGAAAAATCCACGTATTATAAAGTCTGTTCAAGGCGCAAAAAATTTCAATGCAGAAGTATTGCGCATCGTTAGTGAAATGCCCGATTGGATACCAGCGAAAAATGCTAAAGAAAATGTAGATGCGTATTTTACCTTGCCTGTTCGTTTTTCATTGTCGGAATAAGAAATAAATTAAACAATGCCTTTCACATTTTCGCACCCTGTAATTGTTTTACCGTTAACGAGCCTTTCTAAAAAATGGTTTTCGTTGACAGGACTTGTTATCGGGAGCTTGACACCTGATTTTGAATATTTTTTACGTATGCGCATTAAAAGCAATTACAGCCATACGCTTGACGGACTTTTTTGGTTTGATTTGCCTTTGGGTTTGTTGCTTGCGTTCATTTTTCACAATAGCGTTCGCAACAGCTTGTTTGATAATTTACCGTTTTTTTTGAAGTCAAGATTTGTCGCATTCAAGCGATTTAATTGGAACGATTATTTTAAGAAAAATTGGTTTGTTGTGGTCGTTTCAATACTTATCGGCGCAAGTTCGCATATACTTTGGGATAGTTTTACACACGAACACGGCTATTTTGTACAGGCAATTCCTGCGTTGACAAGTACGGTTGATATTTGGGGCAATCAAATTCCAATTTTAAAAATTTTGCAACATTCAAGCACAATCATTGGTGGATTGTTTATTGTTTTTGCGATTTACAAATTACCAACAAACAAAACAGAAAATACAACCCTAAATTTAAACTATTGGGCAATTTTAATAGGTCTGGCACTCTTTATTGTTGTAACGAGAATTTTATGTGGACTTGACATCAGGCAATACGGAAATGTTTTTGTGACAGGTATTTCGGCGTTTATGATTTCGTTGGTTTTAACACCTTTTTTCACGATTAAAAGCAGTTGATGTTTTTCGGTTTATAAACCTGATATTCTGTGTAAATCTCAGGCTATAACAGAAATATAAACTCGAAGTCGGGACGGTCGCATTGATTTTTCGACGGGACACAAACGACGAAATCTGCTAAAAAAGAATAAACTGTTCGAAGCGAAGCAAGTTTTTGTTCTTTAGCTGATGAGGAAGATT
>DAOMPZ010000221.1:0-2963 GCA_035445045.1 Crocinitomicaceae bacterium
TATTAGTAACCAATTCGTGGTAGTCTATGCGGCAACCTGTCAAATTTAGTTGTGATCCTCCACTACCGTACGGCAAAAATGTTTGATAGCCCTGCCATTGATAAGGGATAGTTGGTCTGTTTGTATAACACCCGTTTGCAATGGATTGGTTAGTCAAATTGTAATTAATACTATTGTTGGCAACCGTATAATAAGCTGGATTTGTGCTTGCATGATTTGTTCCTGTTCCATTTTGAGTAGCTGTCCAACCGTTTAACGAACCTACACGTGAACGTTGTTCTACTTTATCTGCGTAAACCTGTGTCGAACCTGTTGAACCCACGTAGCCTTTTGACCAAATCGTATAAGATGTGTTTGTCCCTGTTACTTTGTACATTCCCGTTGGTGGAAAATTAAGGTTCATCGTTGCCAAACAAGTCATATCCGTAAATGGATTATTTTTATCCTGCATTGCTTGATTACTCGCATATGTATTCGTGGTCGTTGGGTCAATTACTAACGGATATTTTAAATTTGGATTGTTCAACCAAGATGCAGGAACTATCATTTTAACGACATAGTTTCCATTTTGTTTTTCAACTTGATACGCTCCGAAAATATCATGTCCAACATTGGCATTAAAAGAACCTTTTTCGCTCGCATCGTAATACTTCGGAATGGAAATTCTTGACATCATTTGACCAGATCGGTTTTTGATAATCAAGTCACCTTGCCAACCTAATTCTGTATTTTCTCCGTTATCATATTCAATTGTCCAACCACTTGGCAATGATACATTATCTGTAAATTGAATATACGCTGTATTTTCAGGAAGCTCAAGTTTTTTGTTGATAAAATAGTCCGTTTTTACGCTCCAATATTCGATTTGTTGAAAACGATCAATACCGTCATAAACATCGTTTAAAACTAAAAGATTGTCTTGTGATTTATTTGAGTTGTATGATGGTACTAAACGATTTGTGATGTTTCCATTATTATCGACAAATTCAATATTTACATTTTTTCCGAACTGAAATTTCTCGCCCGATTTGGAAAGTGTCATTTCGGTTAAACCCGAAGTAATATTTACACTTAAAGGTAATTCCGTTTGGAAAATTCCGTACGTATTACCTTGTTTGGAAATTTTGTTTTGCAAAGTTATCCAATCGCCATTCGCATTTTTATAGTGAAAAACACCGCCTGTTTGTTGAACACGATACTGTCCATCTGCTCCATAAAAAGTTTTGGAACTTTCTGTACGAAGTTGCAAAATTTCGACATTTTCAACTGGAATATCCAAGGAGTATTTCCCATATTCAGGGTGGGTTTGATACCTTGCATCAATTTTTTCCAACAACGATTTGTTTCTAATTCCATTGCTTGCAACAACACCTTGTCCAAATACGAAATTCGCAATATTTGTTAAAAATATCACTAAAAATAGTGGCTTTAAAAAATTTTTCATAAATCGAATTATCCTTTTCTTTTTATACTTTGTTATACAATTCCCTCCATAATTTTAACACGGTAAAATCTTCTTGAAAACGTATTGAATTTACAAAGGTTGCTATTTTATTTTGAAAAATTTACATTTTAACATTTACAGATTATTAACATTATTCAACTCGCTTGTTAATAACCAAGTCAAATATTGTTAATAACTCTATTATCAACTCTTATAGCACTCATTGTTCACTGGTCTGATATTGGAAAAAATGTTTTTATTTTTGAAAGCCTATCTGTTTTTTTTGAATAGTGACAAAACAATTAAATTTTAAAAACTATATTTACACATCGGTTTAGAAAATTTAGCTATGAAAACACCTAAAATTTGGTTTTCGTTACTTGAGCAATATGAATATCCAGGGAATGTCCCTGCAATATATCCAAAAAATTCATTTGAATGGGAAAAACTATTCGAGGGAAAACACGAATTGATATTTTCAGAATTACAAAATTACCTCAATACCATTAGTCAACCTACGAGTTATTTTAACTACGAAATGGTCAATAAACAGGGGGCATGGAAAACCATACCGCTAATGAGTTGGGGCGTTCACTTTCACAAACATAAACGGCATTTTCCCGAAACATATAAGCTAGTGAAACAAATTCCAAATTTGGTTTCTATTTCCTTTAATGTACTCGAACCAAAGTCACATATCAAACCACACTTTGGCGACACAAGTGCCATGGTTCGCTGTCATTACGGATTACAAGTTTCAGGAGAATTACCCGACATCGGTTTTCGAGTCAAAGACGAACAGCAAGCGTGGAAAGAAGGCGAATTGTTGATTTTCTGTGACGGCTATGTTCATGAGGCATGGAACAACACGGACAAACAACGCATCATCATGCTTTTTGATGTTATTTTGCCCGAATATAAATCTAAAAAAAGGCGTGTTTGTGGAACGGTGTTAAGTTCGATTTTCTTTCAATCCATGCTACTTAGATTAGGAATAAAACCACCTAAAAAACAAACCTTCTTTACAAAAACGTTAATCTTTTTTGCTAAATATTCTGCAATTGCGCTCACTCCTATTTATAATTTTATCGGTAAAATACGATACAAATGAAAGCATTTTTCAACCAACATCAAGATTTGTACAACCAAAAAGAACCGCCAATTTACGACTGTTCCAAAATTCCAGAAGTAGCCATTATTGAGGAAAATTTTGACATTTTTAAAGAAGAACTTTTTACGGTTTTAAACAATGAACAATTAAAGTATTTGGCATTTAGAAAAAATCGTTATCAAAAATCTCCAAATTGGAAACAAATAGAATTATTAATTTACGGTGTACATCATAAAGAAAAGCAGAAACTATTCCCAAAAACATACGGAATTTTGTCAAAAATAGACGGTGTTGCAACCATTTATTTTAGCGTATTAGACAAAAATAGCGGCATCAAAGCACACAACGGCGACACAGATGCGTTTTATCGTATTCATTTAGGTATGAAAATTCCTGACACTTTACCTG
>DAOMPZ010000222.1:0-2936 GCA_035445045.1 Crocinitomicaceae bacterium
GGTTTTGTGAAATTGATTTTCGATGCGAAATACGGCGAATTATTAGGCGCACACATGATTGGCGCAAACGTTACCGAAATGATTGCCGAAGCAGTTATCGCACGTGAATTAGAAGCGACAGGCGAAGCGATTATCAAAACAGTTCACCCGCACCCTACGATGTCGGAGGCTGTTATGGAGGCGGCGGCTGCGGCTTACGGTGAAGTTATTCACTTATAATTGAAAAATCTAAAATTCCAACACTCGGCGTTATGCTATAAATTTAAAATGCTCATTTACAATAGTAAACTCCGCTTTTAAATTTATACCAAGCCTTGATTGTTGAAGTTTTTAGAAATTTTCCAAAGAATAGTTGATTTCAAAAATGGCAAAATTTTTCGTTTTTTGAACATCTAAATTATCATATAAAAGGTTGTCTGATTTCGGGCAACCTTTTTTTAAAATTAGCGCATGAAAATCAAAGTCATCTGTATTGGTAAAACGGGCAAAAAGTTTTTAGAAGAAGGCGAACAAGAATATCTTAATCGTCTGAAACACTATATTGCGATTGAACGTATCGAAATTCCCGATTTGAAAAATCAAAAAAACTTAACCGAAGAACAAATCAAAAAACAAGAGGGCGACTTGATTTTGTCGAAAGTTGGCGCAGGAGAACAACTCTATTTATTGGACGAACACGGTAAGCAATTTACCTCCGAAACGTTCGCTGATTTCTTGCAACAACGCTTCAATCAAGGTGGAAAATCATTAACCTTGGTTATTGGCGGAGCGTATGGATTTTCAGCAGAAGTTTATCAAACAGCACACGGAAAAATCAGTTTGTCCGAATTGACATTTTCACATCAAATGGTGCGCATGATTTTGTTTGAACAACTCTACCGTGGCATGACTATTTTAAAAGGCGAGCCGTATCATCATCGGTGAATTATCGACGTTAGGATTTTAAGACATTAGGACGTTATGACAGACGTAAGACTGTTTCAAGTTACGGTAAATTCACTTGCAAAAAACGATTATTCGTATAAGGTGAAACCAATGGGCAATAATCCTTTACAATCACTTTTTTATCTGTCATTAAGGGAGTTGAATTTAATGTAACATTTACCGTAAAATCAGACTGACCATTATATTTACGACTCGGAGTGAAAACATCTATTAAAAGTGTATCCATGAAATTATCCGTAAAAGGTCCCGCTAATTTATAGGTCGGAAAAAGATTGAATGATTGAATATAAAGCGTGTCCGAAGATGAATACGATTTATTTGTTTTCAGTTTCAAAATACAATCTAATACTTGATTTTTGTAATACAAATCCCCAACATGAATTGCTTGACCTGCTGGAACATCAAAAATTAAATTGTTAAACGGAAGATAATCATCACCTATGTCCATCGAAACAATCAACGTTCGGACATCTTTCGTTTGATAATCCACGTCAAAATATCCTAAAGAATCAGTCTGAAAATCTTTCACTTTAATATACTGATACGCTTGATAGGTACTTTCTTTTTGTTTGAAAAGAGAAAAAGTTGTATTCACAGCAGGACTTCCGCAAGACATCATAATTCTGCCCGTAATTTTACCTTTTACGTCTTTTTTGACACAAGAAATAACCGACAAACTAAGTAAAAGGATAAGTATGAATTTCATGTGCAACGAATTAAAAATTAGGCTTTTGCCAATTACTTAATTGAATTGTTTTTGGCTCGTAATAATTTGTTCCAAAACCAATATCGCCCTGTAAAATAACTGCTCCATTTTGAATAAGTGTTTCTGCGATTTCTGATGTTATACGGTCTTGGTCAGCTATGCTATAATCGCCATGATCCATTAAGGCATCTTCCAATGCCAAAGTTCGCCGACTGTCTTCCTGCCATTCGCCATTCACAAGCCATTCGCACCGCTTAGAAGTAGTACGCCTTGCAAGTAAATGTTCCAAAAAAAGATAATATTCCATGTTTTAATTCCGTCTTCTATCTTCACTCTGTACTCTTAACTCATCTCTTGATAAACTTAAACTTATTCAATCCCTCTTGCAAGAAAGAATGATATTTATCAATATCAGGAGTGTATCCGATTGGTTTTGTCAGGTCATTTCCGTCTGTGTCTATTACTACGTAAAGCGGTTGCGAAACTTGGTTGTACTTTTTAATTTGCAATTCCGACCAATTGTGACCCACGTAGCGTTTTTTAGAATTTAAAATTTCTGAAAACACTTGCTCTGATTCAGGTAACGCTGTTTTGTCGTCCACGTAAAGGGAAACAATCACAAAGTCGTTGATTAATTTCGGGCGAATTTTGTCATTTGTCCAAATTGTTGATTCTGTTCTACGGCAGTTGGCACAATTATAACCTGTGAAGTCTAACAAAATCGGCTTGTTGACAATTTTTGCGTATTCTTCGCCTGTTTTCAAATCGTGAAAAACACGGATACCACCGTCAACTTCGTGCATTTGAGAAGTGTAATGATACAAGGTGTCGTCGGTGTTTGATCCGTTCGTATTGCTATTGCCATAGCCTGTTACAAATTTAAAATGGTCTTCGGAATGTGAGCGTGGTGGTGCAACGCCATCAATTAATTTCAAAGGTGCGCCGAGCATTCCAGGGATTAAATATACCGTAAAAACAAGTGACAATAAGGCAAACATAAAACGTGTCACGGATAATTTTTCGACAGGCGAATCGTGCGAAAAGCGAAGTTTTCCGAGTAAATAAAATCCTATCATGGCAAAAATAACTACCCATGAAGCGATGAAAAGTTCACGTGTCAAAATTCCCCAACGGTACGCCAAATCTACGCCCGACAAGAATTTTAATGCTAATGCTAATTCCAAAAGTCCCAAAACGACTTTCACGGAATTTAACCAACCGCCCGATTGTGGTAATGAATTTAACCACCCTGGGAAAATATCGAAAAGCGTAAATGGCAACGCCA
>DAOMPZ010000223.1:0-2884 GCA_035445045.1 Crocinitomicaceae bacterium
TAAAATCTCATTACTTACCTTGGGTAGAAGAACCGCGTGTTTTTGCTTTGCAACACGCTTTCGTTTCTGCCTCTTTCGCACAATGTGAAGCTGAAGCCTCTCCTTTTGGTTGGCAACACGCTTTTGTTTCTGCTTGTTTTTTCTTCTTTTTATCATCTTGTTTCACTGTAACAGTTGATGATACCGCAGCATAAGTTGATGCTGAATAAGTTGCTGTCATTGCGACAACAGCCAATGCTAAAATTATTTTTTTCATGACTTTTATTTTTTAACGTTACTAAATTACTACTTTTATTTTAATCTACCTAATTTTGTTAAGCGACCTTTCACAATATCGCCAATTTTAACATTAATTTCAGTATTTAACGGCAAAAACACATCAATTCTTGAGCCAAATTTTATAAATCCGAATTCTTGACCTGCCTCCGCTTGTTGTCCTTCTTTGACATAATAACAAATGCGACGTGCGACCGCACCTGCCATCTGTCTAAAAAGCACTTCTTGTCCGTTTTTATGTTCTATCACAACCGTCGAACGCTCGTTGTCTGTGCTTGATTTAGGGTGCCAAGCGACTAAAAACAAACCTTTGTGATATTTGACATATTTTACCAATCCCGAAATAGGATTAAAATTCGCATGGACATTCAACGGCGACATAAAAATTGAAATTTGAATGCGTTTGTCGTTAAAATATTCTGTTTCAACCGCTTCTTCAATCACGACAATTTTTCCGTCCGCAGGACAAACAATTTCATCGTCTTTGTAAATTTCGTTGATAATCGGAACTCTAAAAAATTGAACAACCAAAATGAAGAAGCCCATTAAGACAATATTCAGCAACGTGAAAACAAGTATGCTATCTAATTTCAAAAACAAAAAAACATTGGCAATTTCAAGTACCGTCAGTACCAAAAATGCAATTAAAATAATCGTGCGACCTTCTCTGTGTAATTTCATGAAAATAAGTTAAAAAATATTATATAAACAAGTAAAAGAGGAGCTGCAAACATCGCTGCATCAAAACGGTCTAAAATTCCACCATGCCCAGGAATGATATTTCCCGAATCTTTTACACCTAAACTTCTTTTAATCAGCGATTCAAACAAGTCGCCAAGTATTGCGCCAACTGCCATAAAAAAAACACCACCAAAAAAAAGTACTTTCGGAAATGAGCGTTCTAAAAAATAATAAATTAAAAAACCAACAAGCAAGCTCGCCACAATCCCTCCGATTGTTCCTTCCCATGTTTTTTTAGGCGAAATACGTTCAAATAATTTATGTTTGCCAAATGCTCTACCTGTTAAATAAGCGAACGTATCATTTGTCCAAACAATGATAAATAAATATAAAAGTATGGAAGTCTTCTGCGATATTTCATGGAATAAAACCATAAGTACGAAAGGAAAGACACAATATATCAATCCAAATGTGCCGTAAGCTATTATTTCTAAAGAATTGCCTTTTTTTCGCCAAAGCTCAATTAGCCAAAAAATCAAGAGAATAGCTATAATTACTGGCTCTAAACTATCTAAAAATAAAAATATATAAATCCCAAGTCCTGCTCCGATAAACGTAAAAGGCGACAAATGAATGTTTTTTACTTTTAACATTTGGTAAAATTCGTACAGTGCCAATCCCGAAAATAATCCAAGCACGTATTTGACACACACACCGTCCCACAAGACAATACTTGCGACAAGTATCGCAACAAACACAAATCCTGATATACTTCTTAAAACGATGTCTTTCATAAATCAGCGCAAAGATACTTTTATTTTGATAAGCGTATTTATTTTTGGGGTTAAAATAGAATTTAAAAATCAATTGCCGTGGTCTTAAGACCACGGCAATTGATGTTGAGACATTGGCTTAAGCCGAAAACTTTCTCAATCATCATTATTTCACAAATATTACTTCAATCAAATTTTTATGCGAACTAAGTGTTATTCGCTTAGCTTCTTTTCCGTTTGAAATGATGATTGTTTTTCCCTCATAAGTGGCTTTATCAAGTTCCAAAGGTGGGCAAACCTACTTTTGAATTCCGAGTTGAAATTGCTTTGGGTCGATAATTGGCAAGAATGCACCGTGTAAAAATGTTCCTCTAAATGTAGAAAACATAACACCCCTTGTTGTTGAAATTGAAATAAAATTTAATGTTTCAATCAATTTTGATGGCATATCAATTTTCCCATCGGCTTGAACTTTTACAACATCGGAGAAATTAGCTATTTCAAATATACAACTAACAGATAAAGCACCTAAAATAAACTGATCGTCATCTTTCACTTCTACGTGAACAATCACAAAAAAAAGTTTGTTCGGTGCATCAAAACTACTTTCAATTTCAATATTAAAATTAAAGTTTGTTATCGGTTTATTAGGATTTGCAGGAAGTTTAATTGAACTATTTAATAATTCAATTGCCTTAACTTGTAACTCAATATTAAGTTCTTTATCTACTATTTTTGTCATCTCACGCTTGCGTTAAATTTTGTTTATATGGCTGATTTATTTGTGTTGTAAAAAAAGAACTTTTGTAATCAGCATCTTGTCCAAGAGGAGTTGTAAACGGAATGGACACAGTAACCGCAGACTTAACAACAATTTCTTTTCTATAAATAACTTGTACTTGTGGCTTTCCAAGCAATGAAGCTAACTCAACGCCTAAGGCGTGAGCGATTTCGGTCAATACGTCTATTGTAAAATTTTGAGTTCCACTTACCCATTTTGTTATTTCAGACGGATTTTTCCCGACTTGTTCCGCAAATTGCGACTTATTCCAACCTTTGCTTCGCATACAATCCTCAATACGGATAGCAAGTTGCATTTTTGCTTTTGTTTGCTCCATTTCCAATGGAGTAACTTCGTCTAATAGCTCTTTTAG
>DAOMPZ010000224.1:0-2860 GCA_035445045.1 Crocinitomicaceae bacterium
TTTATGACTGTAAAATTAAAGAACGTTTCTTAAAAATGAAAGCAAATCACAACTTTTTCGGGGTTTGTCAGTTGCGTCAACCTAGTATTTATGACTGTAAAATTAAAGAACGTTTCTTAAAAATGAAAGCAAATCACAACACAGCCGACATATTGCCAATATTGAAGTCAGTATTTATGACTGTAAAATTAAAGAACGTTTCTTAAAATGAACTAAGCCGAAGGCGTTTTCATTCATTCCTTTGAAAAAAAAAACAATTCATTAATAAAGCAAATCACAACTTATTTCGCTTACTTTTTTAGTGATTTTCCTTTGTGCTCCTTGCGCCTTCTTTGCGAACATTGCGGTTGAATAGATAAAAGGCCGCTGTATTAGTTATCAACAAAAAACCAACTTTTCATACTTATTTCGTACCTTTGAACTTCTAAAAAAAGCCTGTAATGTATTTAATATTTGACACAGAAACCACGGGTTTACCGCGTGATTGGAACTTAGACTATACACATTCCGATAATTGGCCAAGAATGGTGCAAAGTGCGTGGCAGTTGCACGATGATATGGGAAATTTGGTCGAGGCGAAAGATTTTTTGGTTCGCCCCGAGGGTTTTAACATTCCATTCGATGCAGAGCGTGTACATGGAATTTCCACGGAATTGGCAACGCAGGCAGGCGAACCGTTGGATTTTGTGTTAAAAGCATTTCACGAGGCTGTCAACAAATCGAATTTTATTGTCGGGCATAATGTCAAGTTTGATATTAACATTATGTCAGCGGAATATTACCGCCAAAATCCCGAACCTCCGTTTATCCTCGACAAGCCTATTTTAGATACCTGTACAGAAAAAACAGCCTCACTTTGTAAAATTCCTGGTGGTCGTGGTGGTCGTTTCAAATTACCAACATTAAGCGAATTAAATCATTTCCTTTTTAATCAATCTTTTGCTGAAGCACACAACGCTACAGCAGACGTTGAGGCGACAACACGCTGTTTCTTGGAGTTAATCCGCAAAGAAGAATTTAGCATTGACGAATTACGTCAAGTTTCAAGTTATTTCGCTGATTTTCAAATTGCCAACCCTACTCCTATTCAGCCGATTGGCTTAAAACACATCAACCTAAAAGAAGCAAGTGCAGCACTCAAAAAAGAACAAGTCAAAGATGTTGGCTCGACACCAAAAGTCGATGTTTCAATGCTCCAAGACATTCCGTTTGCACATTTGCACAACCATACACAACTTTCTATTCTTCAGTCCACAACAACGATTGACGACCTAATTAATCTGACTGTTGCACACAAAATGCCTGCTGTTGCTATCACTGACAATGGCAATATGATGGGAGCGTTTCATTTTGAACAAAATATTGCCAATTACAACAAAAAATTAGAGGCAAAACGCAAAGAAGCGGAAGAAAAAGGCGAACCTTTTACGGCAAAACCTATCTTACCGATTATCGGTTGTGAATTTAACGTTTGCCGTGATCACAACGATAAATCGCAAAAAGACAATGGTTATCAAGTGGTTTTGTTAGCTAAAAATAAGAAAGGTTATCAAAATTTAATCAAGTTATCTTCTTTGGCATTTGTCGAAGGAATGTACTATGTTCCACGTATTGACAAGGCGTTAATCGAACAATACAAAGGCGATGTGATTGCACTTTCGGGTGGAATTACAGGAGAGATTCCTAATTTGATTTTAAATGTTGGCGAAGCACAAGCGGAAGAGGCTTTGCTTTGGTGGAAAGAGCAATTTGGAGATGATTTTTACTTAGAAATCATGCGCCACGGACAAGATGATGAAAATCATATCAACGAAACACTTATTCATTTTTCGGAAAAACACAACGTCAAACTTGTTGCGACCAATAACACGTATTATCCAACCAAAGAAGATGCTGAATCGCATGATTTGTTGCTTTGTTTGCGAGATGGCGAATTGCAATCCACACCGATTGGAAAAGGGCGTGGTTTCCGTTATGGTTTGCCCAACAGTAATTATTACTACCGTTCAGCGGACGAAATGCGCCAACTTTTTGCTGATTTACCGCAAGCGTTGGAAAGTGTAGCCGAAATTTTAGCCAAAATCGAACCGTACAATTTAGGGCGTGAAGTCTTACTTCCTGCGTTTGAAATTCCCGAAGAATTTAAAGATGCGCAAGATTTAGAAGACGGCGGAAAACGTGGTGAGAACAATTATTTACGTCATTTAACCTACGAAGGGGCGAAAAAACGCTACGGCGAACTAACCAATGAAATTACAGAACGTCTTGATTTTGAGTTAAAAACGATTGAAAACACAGGCTACCCAGGGTATTTCTTGATTGTACAGGATTTTTGTCAAGCGGCACGAGATATGGGCGTTTCGGTTGGTCCTGGGCGTGGTTCGGCAGCAGGTTCGGCAGTTGCCTATTGTACAGGAATTACCAATGTTGACCCGATTAAATACGACTTACTCTTTGAGCGTTTTTTAAATCCCGACCGTGTTTCCATGCCAGATATTGACATCGACTTTGACGATGAAGGTCGTGGACGTGTCATTGATTGGGTAATTGAAAAATATGGTTCAAACCAAGTTTCGCAAATTATCACGTGGGGAACGATGGCTGCAAAATCGTCTATCCGTGATACAGCAAGGGTTTTGGACTTACCACTTTCCGAAACAGACAAAATTGCAAAGTTAGTTCCCGATATTTCGCTGAACAAAATGTTCAAACTGAACGATGTCGAGCTACACGACAAATTGAAGAACAAACAAGAAGACATTCAAGCCGTTCAAGAGCTAAAACGCATCAAAGAAAGCGGTGGTTTGCCGAGTACGGTTATCAATCAAGCGGTAAAATTAGAAGGAACAGTCCGAAACAC
>DAOMPZ010000225.1:0-2833 GCA_035445045.1 Crocinitomicaceae bacterium
TCTTCCCAAATTCCCATTTCGTCACACTTCATCGCTAAATTGAGAGCTGTTTGTCCACCCATCGTTGGCAAAACGGCATCAATTTTATGCTTTTGAAGAATTTCGATAATAGACTCGGGTTCTAACGGTTTTAAATAAATATTGTCGGCTGTTACTTTATCCGTCATAATCGTTGCCGGATTGGAATTTATCAAGGTAACTTCGATACCCTCTTCTCTTAACGAGCGGGACGCTTGCGACCCTGAATAGTCAAATTCACACGCTTGACCGATTACAATAGGTCCACTTCCAATGATTAGGACGGACTTGATAGAATTATCTTTTGGCATTTATTAGTGTTTTTTCAATTTGAAATTAGCTACTTGCAAATTGAACGCAAATATACTCTAAAAAAATTTCTTACCAAGTTTAAACCGCATAAACTACCAAAAAACATATCAACAATTAATTTTTTTTCCGAAAAATCATTTTGCCTTGCAAATTAAAATTAAATAGCTATATTTGCACTCGAAAATTACGGCGAGATAGCTCAGTTGGTTAGAGCGCGGGATTCATAACCCCGAGGTCCCGAGTTCAACTCTCGGTCTCGCTACGAAAGAAAAAGCGTTGTTTATCAGAGATTTACAACGCTTTTTTGATTAAATAATTTAAAAATAAAACGTATGAATATTTTTATTCCGTCTATCATTGCATTTCTTGCCTTAACCGCTGTTGTTGTGGTGGTTTACATTTTAATTAAAAAGCAAGAAAGTATCACTTCACAATTAATTGAACGTGATATTAGAAATTTGAATTTAGAACTCAAAAGAGAACGTCAAAGTTTTTTCTTACCACACAGAATGGAGGCTTACCAACGTTTTATCCTTTTAATGGACAGAGTTACGCCTGCTAATATCGTTTTGCGTTTTCACAATCCTGCTTATCCAGCGAAAAAAGTGCAACTTGATATTTTAGAAGCTATTCGTGAGGAATTTAACCACAACGTCGCACAACAAATGTTTATTAGTCGTGAGGCGTGGAAAATGATTTCGGAGGCTAAAGAAGAAAGTATTCGTATCGTCAACCTTGCAGGCGACACACTCGAACCAACAGCGATGAGCTTAGATTTTGCTACACGTATTTTGGAAATCACCGCCGAAGTTGGGCAGATGCCGACGGATATTGCGACGGATTTCTTGAAGAAAGAATTACAGGAGCTTTTTTGATTTTTTTGACGTTATGATATTACGATTTTAGGACGTTATGACCATCATAATGTCGTAACATCATAAAGTCCTAATGTCTATCTCAACAACTCCAAATATTTCTTCAAATTTTGTTCGTTTTTCAAGTTCAAAATCATCAGGCGATTGTCGTCTTCCACGATGACGTAATCGTTCATGCTGTCAATGATTGCGATTTTATTTTTGGGTAAATTCACGATGCAATTAGACGAATGAATCAAGTGAATTTCCTGTCCGCCAATGATGGCATTTCCGTTGTAGTCTTTATCTAAATGGTTGTTCAAACTTCCCCATGTCCCAAGGTCAGACCAATCAAAATTTGCCAACACAACGTCCACATTTTTAGCGTTTTCCATAACGGCAAAGTCTATCGAAATGTCTTCGCAAACGTCAAAAGCGTGCGCAATGCGTTCATTTTCAGTAGCTGTGTTATAAAATCCATTTTCAACCGAAAATAAATCATGCAATTCAGGTTTAAATTTCTTCAACGCAGCCAAAATTGTTTTTGCTTTCCAAATAAAAATTCCTGAATTCCAATAGTAATTCCCCGATTTCAAAAAGATTTCTGCCAATTCACGAGTAGGTTTTTCAGCAAAATTTTTCACTTCACGCACTTCGCCTGCCAAAATATCTTTTACGGAAAATTCAATGTAACCGTAACCTGTATCGGGGCGTGTCGGCTTGATGCCAAGCGTAACCAATCGTTCTTCTTCTGCGGCTTGTTTTAATGCTGTTTTGAGAATTTTATGAAATCGTTCTTCTTTTAAAATCAGGTTGTCAGATGGCGCAACAATCAAGTTTGCTTCTGGGTTTAACGCCATAATTTTTGAAGTCGCATACGCACTGCACGGAGCTGTATTTTTACGTTGTGACTCGCACAAAATGTTATTTTCGGGCAATTCTGGCAACTGCTCTTTGACCAAATCAAAATACATTTTGTTGGTAACAATAAAAATTTGTTCCTTGGGTGAAATCGGCAACAAACGTTCATATGTCATCTGTAATAACGATTTTCCAATGCCTAAAACGTCCAAAAATTGTTTTGGCTTTTCGGGAATAGAAAGTGGCCAAAAGCGACTTCCGACACCTCCCGCCATGATAATACTGTAATTGTTACTCATATAATTCAATTTCTGCCAAAGCGTGAAACAAAAACCTTTTTTTGGTGGTCATTTCTTCACACAAATAGCGTGTTCGACGTTTTTCAATTAACTTAAAAACTTTGTTTTGATAAACAAAGGTATCATTTTTTACGATGTTTTCAATGTTTGTCGTATTTGTTTTTTCCGCATCGTACTGTTTCAAAACACGCATAAGCGAAACGTCCGAGCATGATGCTTTGATATTAACCAAGGAATTGACAAAAGCGTTTTCCACATCTTTAGGTAGATTTCCAAAATTTATCGCCTCCGCAGACAAAATCGCATATTCCTGTTTCCACTCTTCGCCGTGTGGCTTTGGTTTTAAACCATGTTTTTTATAGGAAATAAAATGTGCAAATTCGTGAACAGTTGTAATTAAAAACGAGTACGGATTTAGATTTCCATTGACTGTTATTTGCACTTCGTCTGTCAAACGGTTTACCTTAAAATCGCCTAATTTCGTTTGAC
>DAOMPZ010000226.1:0-2781 GCA_035445045.1 Crocinitomicaceae bacterium
TGTTCTTTTAGCTAACAAGGAAGATATGGGTGTCGAAATAAATCGTGGCGACGAGGTTTTGGTTCTTTTTACGGCAAAAAGAACAAAGAAAAAAAATAAATTTAATGGCTAAAGTTTAATCTAAGATTGATTAAATCACGAATAAATTTTCGGCTACTTTTTTACTGATAGAGGAGGAGATGCCATTGACTTCAATCTCGATAGAATCATCAAATTCTTGCCGATTGACAACTTTAATGGTACTGCTCAAACCTAAACCTAATTTGACAACATATTGCAAAAAAGAAACGCTGTTGTCCTTTACAGAAACTAACTTACACGTTTTGTTGATGTCTATTTCGGCTAAGGTTTTGCGCTTGACAAATTTTATTTCGCCTTTTGCGTTTGGTATCGGGTCGCCGTGAGGATCAATTTCGGGAAAATCTAAGAATTTTTCTAATTGCGCTATCAATTTCGGCGATTTGATATGTTCTAATTGCTCGGCAACTTCATGCACTTCGTCCCAAGCAAAATTTAATTTTTGATATAAAAATGTTTCCCAAAGGCGATGTTTACGGACGATTTCTACAGCCAAATCTTTCCCTGCTTGCGTGAGTGTGATTTTGCCGTATTTTTCATAGGCGACCAATTCTTTTTCTTTTAATTTTTTGAGCATATCATTTACCGTAGCAGGTTTGACGTTTAAAAACGTTGCTAATTCGTTCGTTCCTGCCTCTGATTTGTCGGTCGTTTCATTGGTTAGATGAAACAAGGCTTTCAAATAATTTTCCTCCGCTTGTGATACCATACCACAAAAATACAAATTTGAGCGTTAAGAACGTTAAAATGAATTTTCATTTACTGTAAAATATTGCTAGCTTTTTTGGTTCTTTTTTAAGCGATGTAAAAAAGAATAAGAAAAATAATGCGTATGACAGCGTGATTTTATGACAAAATGATTTTAAATCTCATCAGTTTTCTTAATTTTATACCATGAAAATTCATAAGCAAATTGAAATTCGAGAACACAATGCGCCAATTTATTCGGTAGTAGGCGAGGGGTTTGATATTTACACGTCTTCGGGCGATAAATTTGTGGTTCGCTGGAATTTAAGAGACGGCACACAAGAACCTTTTTCAATCAAAATGGATTTTGCGAGTTATTGTTTGGTTTATCATAATTCGATTTTATTTATCGGTTCAAGCAAAGGCGAACTGTATGTTGTTGTGCCGAGTGAAAAGAAAATTTTAGCACAGCGCAAAGTTGCCGAAAATGCCATTCATGCGCTTTTGGTTTCTAAACAACACATTATTGTCGGGACGGCAGACGGGAAGTTGCTTTTTTTAGACAAAAATACACTTGCCACACTCAAAGAAATGCCGTTTAATTGTGGCAAAATTCGAGCTATTCAACCCTTGGACGAACAACGTATCGTGTTGGCAACACAAGACGGTTACATACGTATTTTACTGACAGAAACGTTTGAAATCGAGCATCAATTTTCGGGACATGAAAAAGGTGTGAATAAAACATTAGTGTTTGATAATAAGTTGTTTACCGTTGGAAAAGACGGTTATTTACGTATTTGGAATTGGCAGGAAGAAACACAGTTGAACGCTTTGCCGATACACTACGAAACCATTTATGATATTCAACAAGTAGGTGCGTATATTGTGACGGCTTCACGTGATAAATCAATCAAAATTTGGCAATACAACGGTGCTTTGACTTTGGTTCAAAAACTTATGTCCAAACAGTTAGGACATTCCCATTCGGTTAATGCTTTACACGTTATTGATGATAAAAACTTTTGCTCGGTAAGTGACGATAAACGTATTATTTGGTGGACAATGGAAGATGAAGAAATTAATCTTCTGCATCTTCTAACGGAGCAATAACAGTCAATTTTACGGTTATCAATTTATTGCCTTCACGCTCTAAAATTTCCACATCGTAATGGTCAATTTGTATGCGTTCGCCCTCGTTCGGAATATCGCCAAACTCACTTAACAAGACACCTGCAAGTGTTTCATTGTTTTCATCTGTGATGATGTTGTAAGGCAAAAAGTCGTTGATGTCGTTAATCGGTGCAGTTGCATAAATTTTATACGTCAACTCGTCAATTTTCTCGACAATTGGGTTTTCTTGGTCGTATTCGTCTTGAATTTCGCCCACAATTTCCTCAATAATATCTTCCATGGTTGCAATTCCTTCGACAGCCCCAAATTCATTGACAATAATTGCCATGTGAATGTGTTTTTGTTGAAATTCTTTCAATAAAGAACCAATTTTTTTGTTTTCAGGAGCAATAATCACAGGACGAAGTAAATTCTCAATGATAATTTCTTCATTTCTGCGCAAGGATTTCAAAAGGTCTTTGATATGAATTAAACCAACGATGTTGTCCACGTCATTTTTATAACACGGAATACGAGAATATCCCTCTTCCAATAGGCGTTCCAACTCGTCATCATCAAATTTTTCGATATTTAAAAACGCCACTTGATTACGAGGAATCATAATTTGTTTCACACTTCTGTCTGAAAAGTCAAAAGCGTTGCGAATGATGTCATATTCTTCGGATTCGATTGTGCCACTTTCGCTACTCTGTTGGATTAAATATTTTAATTCGTCCGTTGTGTGAATGGTTGAAGAATGAACGGTTTGAATACCAAAAACTTTGAGTAAAACTCCTGCTAAACCATTCAAAACAAAGATAAACGGCTTGAAAATAACGTAAAAGAAATGAAGCGGATAAGCGATTAAAATGGTTGTTGTTTCTGCATTTTGAATAGCGATTG
>DAOMPZ010000227.1:0-2709 GCA_035445045.1 Crocinitomicaceae bacterium
GTGAGTTGATTGTAAAGTCAATGTTGTAGTTGCGTTGGACGAAATTCAGTCCTGTTTCCAAATTCACAATCTTATGCAAACCGATGCGCACTGTTCCGCCAAAACTAAACCCAAAACGCTGTTTGTAAGTAGCTGTATGTTCTGTGCCTGTAAGTTTTAGTTCCGATGCTGAAAGGAAATTTGTCGCAAATAATGGTTTGAACTGTAAGCCAAAATAGGAAGGAAACCGCTCTTTTTTTGTATTTGCATTGTTTGTCTTTTGGGCAAAACTGCTCAAACAGATAACGATACTTAAAATTAAAATTACAATTTTCATGCGCTGTCAAAAGTAGTGATAATTTGACTTTTTAAGGTAAATACAAGCTAAATAAAAAACACACTTAAAATTTTATTGACATTAGGACAGTAGGAAATTGAGACGTTACGACGGTCGTAAGGTTTAAGTTATAATCCGAAAAAGTCTTTAAATCGAATGGATTGTCGTCGGGAAACTTCAATTTTTTCGCCTGTTGACAACGTAAATTGCAAACCACCGTTAAACCAATTTTCAACGTTTTGAATAAAGCTAACATTAACAATGTGTTTGCGACTTGCCCGAAAGAAATGTTTTGCACTCAATTTGCTTTCAAGTGCATTTAACGAACTGACAATCATTGGTCTTTGCTTGTCGAAATAAATTTTAACGTAATTTCCATCGGATTCAAAATAACGCACCGTATTTAAGTTGACAAAATAACATTTATCGTTCTCTTTGACAAAAATTGTGTCGTTTGCATCAAGTGGAAAGCGGTCGTCAGTTGGTAAAGTAGAAACAAAATCATCTTGTGTTGTAAGTTTTTTCAAAGCATCACTCAAACGAATGGGGTCAATTGGCTTCAAAAGATAATCTAAAGCATTGATTTCAAAGGCTTTGATAGCGTATTCGTCATAAGCTGTCGTGAAAATAACTTGCGGAATTTCCTCTAATTTTTTCAACATATCTAAACCATTCATACCTGGCATTTGAATGTCCAAAAAGATTAAATCAGGTTGTTCTTGATGAATTAAATTAATGGCTTCGGGAGCATTACTCGCCTCTCCGATAAATTCCAAATCGGATTCATTTTTCAGTAACGATTTGAGTTCTTCACGTGCCAAACGCTCGTCATCAATGATTAAATACGTTGTTTTTTTCATAGGTTTTGCTTAATTGAAATTTCACTAATTACTTTTCCATTGTCTTCGTAAAGTCTGAAAGACGCATCGTTTTTGTACATTAACGCCAATCTTCGTTTTGTATTTTCAATACCAATTCCTGTTTCAGAAACGGTGTTGCTTAATTTTCCTGTGTTGGTAACGGAAAGCACTAATTCTTTTTTGTGTTGTTGCACGCTGATAAATATTTCACCACCTTTAATTTCTCTTGAAACACCGTGTTTAATGGCGTTTTCAACCAATGTTTGTAGGATAAATGGTGGAATTTCAATTTCTTTTAGCGTTTCATCTACTTGAAATATAATTTGCAAACGGTCTTCAAAACGGATTTTTTCCAAGCTCAAATAATCGGCAACAATCGCCAATTCTTCGCCAATGGAAATCGTATCTTTTTTGCCCGAAATCAATGACGAACGCAGTAAATTAGAGAGTTGCGTAACGGTTTTTTTGGCTAACGTTGGGTCAATTTCAACCAATGCCCGAATGGAATTAAGTGAATTAAATAAAAAATGAGGATTTAACTGCGATTTTAAATTCTTCAATTCAATTTCATTTTGACTACTTTGCAGACGTAAATTGTCCATTTCTTGAAAATATGCTTTGTTGAAAAAATAGTACGTAAAATAAATGCCGTTCCACAAAATTAACAACATGAGCGCACCAACCATGTTTAAATAAAAAGAGGTTGAATTAAACTGTGCAACAAAATCCGATAACGGGCTAATTCCCAACATCCAACGGATAGTTGTTTCAACGTTGACAAGTAAAAACGCAATCGCAAGCATGAGTAAAACTACTTTCGGGGCAAGTTTCCAAAAGGAAAGTTCTAACCATTTTTTACGCAACATAACGTTTCGCATGGTGTGCGTGAGTAAGATTCCGAAAAGAGCGAAAGCGAGTGCCATAACCAGAAAGTTGAACGAAATATTTTCTGCATTATTCAAGTAATTCGCTATAGACGAAATCAGAATGTAAGCCGACCAACCAATGATTTGTGCTAACCAATAGAGTTTTTGTTCTCTTTTCATAGGGTAAAAGTAATTATTTCAGACTAAAAGACAAAAGACCGAAGACAAAAGACCGAAGACAAAAGACTTGTTTGACGGTACGGCAGTATGATGTTAAGACTTTATCACCGTTTGATAATATAAATATCGTGTCGTTATAACGTAAAAAAACAAGGTGCTAAATGGATTTATCATTTAACACCTTGTTTTTTAATTCGTTTGTTTTGTAAGAATATTATTTTCCGCCGTCGTTTTTACGTAGGTATTCAACAACTGCTTTTAATTCGTCTTCATTCAAATTTGGATTTGCCATACGCATACCTAATTGTTTGAATTGCGCTTGTAATTCAGGGTCTTTGTCAATCATTCCATCAGGGTCAGCAAGGTAATTCATCAACCAATAAAGTGTTCTTCTTTTGGTGATGTCTTTTAATCCCGGTCCAACAACTTGGTCATTTGTTAAAGTGTGACAAGCTGCACACGTTCCTTCAAAAACTTCTTGCCCTTT
>DAOMPZ010000228.1:0-2620 GCA_035445045.1 Crocinitomicaceae bacterium
CATAACGCAAAATTCGGTATTTAATTCGTTACCCACAATAAATCATTTAGAGCCTTTATTTTTCTGTCATACATTGACTTTTGGTCAAGTGGACACAATTGCTCCTGTCAATAGGTTAAATATTCGTGTTGCGCCGTTAGCATTCCTCGATTTTTATAGTGGAATAGGCTATAAAATCGGAGCGGAAATAAAACCGTTTAAACGCTTTTCGATAACAGGCGATTTTGGTGGTTATTTTAAAAATTCTAACGGCAGGCGCAATTATTCGGGTTACAATTTAGATTTCAGTTTACGATATTACCTCAATAAACCTTTCAATGGAAATCCAAGATGTTTTTTGTCACTTCATTATTTTTACAAAGAACAAAGTTTTGATAGTAGTGATTCCATTGATAAAGCTAATCCAAGTATTTTAGCGTACCACACTCAAAAATATGTATCTGTTATTGGTGTTAATTTTGGGTTACAAAGAATATATAAAAAACGACTTATTTTTGAAGTCTTCGCAGGATTGGGCGTTCGATTTAAAAAAGTCAATTCTACGCTTTCTTCAGAGGATTATAAAAAAGTAGAGGAATTTTATTGGGACTCCATGTCATTTCATTTTTTGGTTAAACCAGGGAATTTTATCTATCCAAATTTCAATTTAGGTTTTCGGATAGGTGTTATTTTGTTTTAGTGAAAACCAAATACCCCAAAATTCCAATACTTGCACCACACGTATCGGCAACAATATCCCAAATATCAAACGAGCGATACGGAATAAAATATTGGAGCGTTTCAAAGAAACAGCAACAAAAAATGGTTATAAAAATTGCCCAAAATTTGTGTTTTTCCAACACCAACAATGCTAAAAATCCCATGGGAGAAAACAATATTCCATGCACCCAATGGTCACGGCGAATACCGAGAAAATAACTATTCAAATCAACTACTCCACCTGTTTTCATAACGTGAACCACAAACACAGTAATCAAATAAAGTGCGAAAATTATACGGATTGCTTGCTTATAATTTTTCACGCTCGGTCAATTTTGATTGTAATTCAAACAAGGCATCACGCAAACGTGCCGCTTCCATAAAATCTAAGTCTTTGGCTGCTTTTTTCATTTTGGTTTCAGTTGTTTTGATTAATTTTTCTAATTCTTCGATTGATTTATACGTGGTTACGATTTCCGTTTCAGGCGTATTATCGGGCGTTTCGGCATATTCTTTTTCGGCATCAGCAACTTTCGTGGCATTTAAAATGGTTTCTTTCGACTTCTTAATTTGTGTCGGAACAATACCGTGTTCTTCGTTGTATTTCATCTGTATTTCCCGACGGCGGTTCGTTTCTTCAATCGTTTTAGCCATTGAACCTGTCATTTTATCGGCATACATAATTACACGACCATTGACATTTCGAGCCGCACGCCCAACCGTTTGAACTAAACTTCGTACATCTCTCAAAAAGCCCTCTTTGTCCGCATCAATAATCGCAACAAGTGACACTTCGGGCAAATCCAAACCTTCACGCAGTAAATTTACGCCAATCAAAACCGAGAAAATTCCCAAACGCAGTTGACGCAAAATTTCGACTCGCTCAATCGTATCAACTTCGCTGTGAATATACCGACACGGAATACCTGCCCTATCCAAAAACTTTTGCAATTCTTCCGCCATACGCTTAGTCAACGTCGTTACCAAAACACGTTCGTCTAACTCCATTCGCTGATGAATTTCTTCTATCAAATCGTCAATTTGGTTGGCACTCGGTCGCACGTCAATAATCGGGTCAAGCAACCCTGTTGGGCGGATAACTTGCTCGACAACAACACCTTCCGACTTTTCTAATTCGTAATCCGCAGGCGTTGCCGAAACGTAAACGACTTGATTTTGCACCGACTCAAATTCTTCTTTTTTCAACGGGCGATTATCCAAAGCGGCTTGCAAGCGAAAACCATATTCAACCAAATTCACTTTTCGAGATCGGTCACCACCGTACATTGCCCCAATTTGTGGAACAGTAACGTGGCTTTCGTCAATTATCATCAAATAATCTTTCGGAAAATAATCCAACAAACAGAATGGTCGTTGCCCTGTTTTGCGTTTGTCAAAATAACGTGAATAATTCTCAATTCCAGAGCAATAACCCAATTCTCGCATCATTTCTAAATCAAACGAAACACGCTCTTTCAGCCGTTGCGCCTCGATTGCTTTTCCCTCATTTTTAAACGCCTCAACTTGAACGCCCAAATCAATTTCAATTTCTGCAATTGCCTGTCGGGTATTTTCTTGACTTGAAACAAATATATTCGCTGGATAAATATTTAATTCCTCGAAAACGTCCAATTTTTGGTTTGTTTCAGGGTCAATGGAGTAAATTTTTTCAATTTCGTCGCCCCAAAATTCAAAGCGTATCGCATAATCGGCGTAAGCCAAAAACAAATCCACGACATCGCCTTTGACACGGAACGTTCCTCGTTTGAACAAATCAACCGTTCGGGAATATAAATTTTCGACTAAATTCAACAAAAATTTATTACGTGCGATACGTTGTCCTTGCCTGACGTGAATGATACTTTTCTCAAATTCTTCGGGGTTTCCGATACCGTAAATACACGACACGGACGAAACAATC
>DAOMPZ010000229.1:0-2605 GCA_035445045.1 Crocinitomicaceae bacterium
ATTCAGCCAAAACAGCCTCTTCCACCAAGTCCGTCAATTCTTCAATAATAAATGAACCTTGCAATGGATTTTCGTTTTTCGCTAAGCCTAATTCGTGGTTGATAATCAACTGAATAGCCATGGCACGGCGCACACTTTCTTCGGTTGGTGTCGTAATCGCCTCGTCATAAGCATTGGTATGCAAGGAGTTACAGTTGTCGTAAATCGCATACAAGGCTTGTAAGGTCGTACGAATGTCGTTAAAATCAATTTCTTGTGCGTGCAACGAACGCCCCGATGTTTGAATGTGGTATTTCAACATTTGCGCACGGGAATTAGCTGCATATTTTTTCGCCAATGCTTTTGCCCAAACTCTGCGTGCCACACGTCCGATAACGGCATATTCAGGGTCAATTCCGTTCGAGAAAAAGAACGATAAATTAGGCCCAAATTCGTTAATATCCATGCCACGTGATAAGTAATATTCTACATACGTAAAGCCATTCGCCAAGGTCAATGCCAATTGCGTAATCGGATTTGCTCCTGCTTCTGCAATGTGATAGCCCGAAATGGAAACCGAATAGAAATTACGCACTTTTTTGTCGATGAAATATTGTTGCACATCGCCCATTAAACGCAAAGCAAACTCCGTCGAGAAAATACACGTATTTTGCGCTTGGTCTTCTTTTAAAATGTCTGCTTGAACCGTTCCACGAACTTTGGTCAACGTTTCCGCTTTGATTTGTTCATACACATCTTTCGGTAACACTTGGTCGCCTGTCACGCCTAAAAGTAACAAACCTAAACCGTCATTTCCTTCGGGTAAATCACCGTTGTAACGAGGTCTTTGAATGCCTTTGTTATCGTAAATTTCTTTGATTTTGGTTTCAACTTCCTGCTCCAAGCCGTTTGCTTTGATGTATTTTTCACAATTTTGGTCAATTGCCGCATTCATAAAAAATCCTAACAACATCGGTGCAGGGCCGTTAATGGTCATGGAAACAGATGTTTTTGGGTCGGATAAGTCAAAACCCGAATATAGTTTTTTCGCATCGTCCAAACAGCAAATCGAAACGCCCGAATTACCGATTTTTCCGTAAATATCGGGGCGCACAGCAGGGTCATTACCGTAAAGTGTAACCGAGTCAAATGCTGTTGAAAGACGTTTCGCAGGCATTCCTAACGAAACATAATGAAAACGCTTGTTCGTTCTTTCTGGACCGCCCTCGCCTGCAAACATACGTGTCGGATCTTCTCCTTCTCGTTTGAATGGGAACAATCCTGCGGTATAAGGAAATTCGCCAGGAACATTTTCCTGCAAGTTCCAACGTAAAACATCGCCCCAACCAACGTATTTCGGCAAAACAACTTTCGGAATTTGCGTGTGTGAAAGCGATTTTTTGTGTGTTTCCATTTTTAACACTTTGTCACGCACTTTAAATTCAAAAACAGGATTGCGGTACAGTTGTTTTTTCTCTTCCCAACCTTGAATAATTGCCCAATTTTTCGGGTCAAAATCCAATTTTACGCTTTCAAACGTTTCTTGTAAACCTTTGATTAGTCTATCTTTATCGTCAATTGAAGATGATTTTAATGTTTCAATCGACGTGTGTAAACCGAATAATTTATTGGCAACATCAACTTGTTTGTCAACCCATTTGTCATACGAACGGTTATTTTCCGAAATTTCTGACAAATAACGTGTTCTATCAGGTGGAATGACAAATATTTTTTCAGACATCTCTTTGGTTATCTGAAAGTTAGAATGTAAATCAACACCTGTTTTGGTCTTCACTACGTCCATGATGACTTTGTACAAGGTGTTCATTCCTGGGTCGTTAAACTGTGACGCAATCGTACCGTAAACAGGCATATTATCAACAGGCTCGTCAAAACGAGTGTGATTGCGTTGGTATTGCTTGCGAATGTCACGCAAAGCGTCTAAAGCACCACGTTTATCGAATTTATTCAGAGCGATAACGTCTGCAAAATCCAACATATCAATTTTTTCTAACTGTGTCGCCGCACCGTATTCAGGTGTCATCACGTACAAAGAAGCGTCTGAATGGTCTAAAATTTCCGTATCGGACTGACCAATTCCCGAAGTTTCCAAAATAATCAAATCGTAATTTGCCGCTTTCAATACCGAAATGGCTTCGGCAACGTTTTTAGACAACGCCAAATTCGACTGACGTGTCGCCAACGAACGCATATAAACACGCTCATTTTTAATTGCATTCATACGTATTCTGTCGCCTAACAACGCTCCGCCTGTCTTGCGTTTAGACGGGTCAACGGAAACGACCGCTATTTCTTTATCTTTAAAATCAACCAAAAAACGACGTACTAATTCGTCCACCAACGAAGATTTTCCTGCTCCGCCCGTTCCTGTAATTCCAAGAATAGGAACGTGATTTTCCTTTGCCAAAGCGTGGATTTTCTCAAAAACGGCTTTACTTTCTTCGGGGAAATTCTCTGCTGCCGAAATTAATTTAGCGATTGCAGGAACATTTTTATCTTTGATTAAGTCGATTTCATTGGTCAAATTTCCACCTGTCGGATAGTCCGATTGTTCGATTAAGTCGTTAATCATTCCTTGCAACCCCATCGAACGACCATCGTCTGG
>DAOMPZ010000230.1:0-2584 GCA_035445045.1 Crocinitomicaceae bacterium
TTGTTCCCGTCACTGCATCGGTCATGTTAACATCGACAGAGGCATTAGTTTCAAACGATTCGGACAAGTTACAACACGCCGCTTTGCGCAATTCCCCACGACCGATTTCCTCCACTTGAAGTGCGTTCATGCGTAAAATTCCATGCGGTTTTTTGCCTGCCGAAATGACAACACTTTCGATTTCATTTTCGGGATATAACACAATTTCGTAACCTGCAAAACGATCGTTTTTGGTTAAAATTAGTGTATCAGATGTAAAACCCGAATACGAAAAAACTAAAGTATCGGGCGCATTTTTGGATAGTATGTATTCAAAACTTCCGTTCTCGTCTGTAAAAAATGAACTTTTGCCTAACACTTGAATTTGAACGTAAGCAACAGGCTCTTTTTGTTTTCCATTTTCAAGGCTGAAAACTACGCCTTTAACTTGGGCATTTAATGAAAATGCACCAAATAATATAAATATGATGATGTATTTCATGGTAAAATTGGATATTATGATGTTAGGACATTACGATGTTAAGACCGTTACAATGTCTTTTAACCGCAGCTAAGCGAAGTGTTCTCACTGAACGTAGAGAAGTAAAGTTCACGAAGAAAGCACAACGTTCGCAAAATTAATCTGTCCTAACGTCTTATAGCGAAGCGGGTCTTTCGTCTTATAGCGAAGCGGTCTTATAGTCTAAGAAAAAATCACAGACGCCAAGTGCGTAAAAACTGTAAATAAGGGATTCCGCCCGAAAGATGTGGCGGTGTGTGAAAAGCTGAAAATAGCTTTTTATTGTTGGAATAATTGGAATTTGTTGTGTTGCTAAGAATGGAAAACAACCATTTTAGCGGTAAAATAAAGAAAGATGTATTGAGATGAAACCCTTGTGATTCGGTTTTATAATCACTTTGTACTTTATAAGATTTTACCTCATCTTTACAACAATCTTTTTTGTCGGTTTTAACTTCATCTTTGTGACAACACGTTTTTTCTTTGGTTTTATGTTCGTGGTCAGAACAATCGTGATTAGTCGGAACTAAAACAGATGTAAAAACACCTTCAGAAGCGCAAATATGCTTGTAAGTAGTAATTCCGACTGTTGCAGTCAAGAACAGAACTACCAAAAACAACGATGCTATTTTCTTAGATGTCTTCAACTTTTCTATGAATTAAGTTTGTCAAAGATAATAACAATTAAAATACAGAAATATTATTTAACATTTTTTTCTACAAAATCTTTTGCAGGTGCGCCAAATGTATCGTTTGTCCAGAGGGATTTTTTACCTTTTTTGTCGGTAAAAATAAACGTTGGAAATGAGTGGACGCCTAAATGATTAAGTTCTTCCAAATCTTCCAATAACGCCAAATCAAATTGATTGTCAATCGGTTGAATGTATTGTTCCAAACTCGCTGTATCAGATGAACAAACTAAAAAATTAATTTCTAAGTTAGGATTTCGTGTTTTCAATACTTTCAGCATTTCGATACTTCCATGACAATAATCACAACCAGCAATGGTAATGACAGTTAGTGCATTTTTTTTGATTTGTGGATTGTTGGACGAAACACTCACGCTGTTATTAGCAAAATCGCCTTGATAAATGATGTTTAAACCAAAATCAACACCGATAATTGCCGAAAAGAGAGATAAACCAACGACAATTCTAAGAACTTGATGTTTGAAAAATCGAAGGCTACTAATTAAGGTCAACGAGGCAAAAAGCAGACATAAAATATACGGAAAAAGTTTTGTAAACGTCCACGAGTAGCCTGACTGAAAAAGTTTTTGCTCAATTATTACGTGCAACAAAACCGAAATAACCGCCAAGACACTACTCGCAATGAAGCTAAAAAGTTTCATATCTTATTCATTTAACAAATGACATTCAACTTTTGGCACGTCATTGAGATTACTTTTATCGACACACGTTTGCTCCGCCTCTTTTTTACTTCTAAAAGCACTTTCGCTCGTGTCTTTACTTTGAATACTTCCTAACGTTGTGATACACTCGCATTTGTATTCTTTTTTACAAGCAAACAACAAAGTGGCTAACGTGAAAATTGTCAAAACTTTAGTAGTCATAAAGTGCGCAATTTATTTTTGAAAACTCCGTATCTCGAACAAGTTTTGAACATTTTTTCTTACCGTCTTTACGAGTTTTTGCAGTTATCGGCTCTTTGTATTTATGTGGTGTCGTAACACCATCAACGGTTACAACAGCCGTACACCAACAAGCATATTCTTTCTTGCAGGAGAAAAGCAAAAATCCGCTCAAAAAAACGATAAAAAAGCGTCTAATCATTATTTCAAATGACAAGTAACCTCCGCTTTTACGTTAGAATAACTTTGGTTTTCACACGTTGTTGTAGCATTCTTTTTAGTACCATTTACGGTATTTGGATAATTGATTGGCGTATCTGTTTCTAAGTTTGTTCCCTCACAAACACACGTTCTATCTTTTGCACATGAAATCATGCTAAAAACTACAATTCCTCCAAGTATTATCTTTTTCATACAATTATTTTTTGAGCAAATATAATCAATTCCTTGGTTTAACAAACCCCCATTCGCCTTTTTTTAGTTACACGTTATAA
>DAOMPZ010000231.1:0-2560 GCA_035445045.1 Crocinitomicaceae bacterium
AAAGCCGTTTTGGAAATACGAAAAGGCGTTGAATACTTGATGATTCGTATGAAAAAGTTCGTTAAATGAATTGGGAAAAAAGTACGCATATTTGAAATACGCCAAGACCAAAACGTTTAAAATGACCGCACAAGCCATTAAAATTTTTCGGGAGCGATTTTTAACCGAATTTTCGATGCCCAACCCGAAAAAATAATTGGCAAGCAAGGTAAACACCAGCACAGAAACCGACAATCCCGATGTTTTGTAATAGAAAAACAAACTGACCGCTGTCAAATAAATACTCCGAACGACTTTGTTTTTGTGCAGCACCGAAAAGATAAGCATCACAGCCAAAAAGAACAGCCAAAAGTCTAACTTTGAAAAGGTTAAATCAACGTTTTTCCAAGATAAAAATAAATCGTGAAAGCGTTGCCCTGAGAATAAATCGAAAAAATCGTTCATGTTAGTTGTGTCTGATTAAGGTTGTCTCTCTTCGTAATTCCATTTGTTCGAGCCATTTCAAAAACGCCTCAAAAAACATTTCGCCTTTAAGTTGATAGCCAACAGTCGTGAAATGAACCAAATCGGCACGCAGTAAACCAAATTTTTGCCATGTTTTAGACGAACCTAATTCGCCCATAATACCGTACATGTCCCAAACAGGAAGTTGGTATTTTTTCGCTAGTTCAATAATCATTTCTCGTTCACGTGCTACGTTTTTGTTCAAATATTTCTTTTGATAATATGCATCATTCGGCACGGTCAACAAAATAGCACAGTTTGGATTGGCTTTCATGGCGTGTTGCATGACATTTTCAAGATTGCGCTTAAACGTTTGTGGGCTAAATCCGTTGAACGTAGTGTTTGCATCGTTTGTTCCAACTGAAAAAGCCATAAAATCGGGTGGAAATTCATTTAATTGCTCGGCAAAATTCACATTATCTAAATATGTATATAATCCTGCACCGTTCACACCAATTGAACTGTACGAAATCCCTGGGCGTTTGTTCATTAAGTGAAAGCCGTATAAAAATAAGGTTTTAGAAGTATTCGTACTGTCGGTAAGTAATGTATCTGCAATGCGTGTAAATTGAACGTCAAAACTTTGTACTTCTTTGGTAAAGTATGTTTCAGTATAGCCTAATTCTTCGTTGGTTGTTTGGCGTAACACAGGCGAAGTCAACGTGTCGAACTGAATGGCGTAAGGAAGAGTTCCTTTGTTGTGGTAAATTCGCACGTGGTCGATTGGCGGTTTGGAAGTCGTTTTTTTGTACGAAAATCCGATGTTAATCAAACTGTCTTTGCACGAAATCGCCATTCCCATTAAACCGTAATACACCGAATCTGGTCTGTTGACAACCGAGCGATAACCTATCCATTTGTTGGACGAATGAAAGGAATAATTTGACGGGTTATTTGTTCCTGCAAGGTTAAACGGAAAAACCAATCCACGTTCTCCGCTGAGGTCTTTGCCCCAGTACGCTTGCAGTTGTTCACGCATATAATTGGAATAAATATCGGCTTGAATGTGCGAACCGCCAATGTGATAGAAATTCAACTTTCGGTCTTTGTATTTGACCATTTGTTGAATGTCGTAAAACAGTTTTTCAAAATTCGGGCTGTCGTACGTATAAAACTGATAATGATTGCGTTCAAAGTGAATAAACGGATATTTTTTTGCCAACGAACTGTCTATAATTCCCATAAAATTGACGTTGATGTACTTATTCAGCGCATTGACATTTTGATTGGGTAAATCTTGACTGTGCGTTTTACACGAAATAAAACTCAAAACGATTGTTAAAATGTATAATATTCTCATGAGCATTCGTGTCATTCGCTTAATAATTTGGTGTAAGCCGTCATTAGTGCATCGTAAAATTTTTGGGCTGCGATACTTGCGCCTTTGTTGGAAAAGTGAATGTAGTCTTTCGCCGCCAAGCCACTTTCTACCCATGCTACCATCGCATCTTTTCCGCCCATCGCCTCGTACATATCAAAATATGCGCCACCAACATCTTTCGTTGAACGGCGCAGACATTCCACAAAATACGGTAAAATCGGATACGTCGTGTATTCGCCCTCAATCAGCGTGGACATATCGCTTGGTCCAATCACGATAATAGAGGCGTTTGGACATAATTTTTTAATCGTGTAAAGTTGTCCTTTGAAATATTCAGCTGACTTTCTTGCTGTGGAAGAATCTTTGATGTACGGCATGGAATTTCCGCCAAACTGCATGATAAACAATTCGACATTTTGTTCGGTGTAAATGCGTTTTGCCAAACCTTGGTCGATTTTTCCGAAGAACGTTCCGCTCGAACCACGCATCGCAATATTATCAACTTGTACGCCAACATCGCCTTCTAACGAAAAACCTAAGATATTTGGACTTACTTTAGCCTCAAATTCCAAACGCAATTTCCCTGCGTGATTAGGGAAATTCAAGGGGTAAACATGGTATTTTCCGTCTGCTTTTAGCGAATCAGTTACGATTAAATTTCCGTTTTGATAGACTTTAAAACCGCATTTTGTTGTCGCATCGGTGTAGTGCAAATAAACATTATTGTACGTTTTT
>DAOMPZ010000232.1:0-2505 GCA_035445045.1 Crocinitomicaceae bacterium
ACAGAAAATATCGAATTGTGCAAAAAATATTTGGAGCGCATGAGTAAAATGGGAATGACCTTAGAAATCGAGCTTGGAATTACAGGTGGCGAAGAAGATGGTGTGGATAATTCAGATGTTGATTCGTCAAAATTATACACGCAACCCGAAGAAGTGGCGTATGCTTACGAAGAATTGTCAAAAATCAGTCATCGTTTTACGATTGCTGCAGCATTCGGAAATGTACATGGAGTTTACAAACCAGGGAACGTTAAATTAACACCGATTATTTTGAAAAATTCACAAGAATACGTTCAAAAGAAATTCAATACGGAACATAATCCTGTGGACTTTGTTTTTCACGGCGGTTCGGGTTCAACGTTAGAAGAAATCAGAGAGGCGATTGATTATGGTGTTGTTAAAATGAACATCGACACCGATTTGCAATTTGCTTATACAGAAGGTGTTCGTGATTATGTGACGTCAAATGTTGAGTATTTAAAAACACAAATTGGAAACCCAGAGGGCGATGATTTACCAAATAAAAAATATTACGATCCACGTAAATGGATGCGTGAAGGCGAAAAAACATTTGTGAAACGCATGGAACAAGCTTTTCGTGATTTGAACAACGTAAATACACTTTAATTTAGTAACCGAGTAATTTTTCTTGCTCAATAAAAAGATAAAAATGGTTTGGTTTAAAAGAGAAAAACAAAGTATTACCACTTCCACGAATGAAAAAATGGAAGTTCCAGAAGGAATTTGGCACAAATGTCCGAAATGTAAAACCGTTTTTACAGAAAAGGAATTTGAAAAAAGTCTTTACATCTGTGACCGTTGTGGACATCACGAGCGTATTGGTTCGAAAGAATATTTTGAAATTTTGTTCGATGATAACAAATTTAAAGAACTAGACAAAGATGTAACTTCGGGCGACCCTTTAAAATTCAAAGACACCAAAGAATACGCTGACCGAGTAAAATCGACTATCAAAAAAACAGGTCTAAAAGATGCTGTACGAACAGGTCACGGCAAAATTGACGGACAAGATTTAGTGATTGCGTGTATGGATTTTAACTTTATCGGCGGTTCGTTAGGTTCGGTTGTGGGTGAAAAAATTGCACGTGCGATTGATTATGCGATTAAAAAGAAAGCTCCTTTTTTGATGATTTCAAAATCGGGTGGCGCACGTATGATGGAGGCAGGTTTTTCGCTTATGCAAATGGCGAAAGTCAGCGGAAAATTAGGACAGTTATCTGAACATGGTTTACCTTATATTTCCTTATTGACAGACCCAACAACAGGAGGTGTGACAGCATCATTTGCGATGTTAGGCGACATCAATATTGCCGAACCAAATGCGTTAATTGCGTTTGCTGGTCCACGTGTTGTTAAAGAAACTATCGGGCGTGAATTACCAGATGGTTTCCAAACTTCCGAATTTTTATTAGAACACGGTTTCTTAGATTACATCGTTGACAGACACAATCTTAAAAAAGAGATTTCACACTCTATTAAGTTGTTTAATAGTTAGTTAGACATAAATAAATGTAAATAAAAAGAGATAATAAAACACTTCTTCGTTTTGTTATCTCTTTTTTATTCATTTACCACTTTCTTTGCTCGTTCCACATAATCTTTTCGGGCAATGGGATTGACAAAATATTTATCATTTACTTTGTAGCGGTATTCATTAAATTGGGGCAATTCGTCCATGGAAAAACACATTCCGTACAGTCCGCCGATAATCACTTTTTCGGGTGTTTTTGCGTAAATGCGCTCTATTTTTCGGGAATATTTGGGTATTCTTTCTTCGTTATAAAAACACGCTGCTGGAATTTCTTTCCCAAACAAATAATTCCATTTCCACTGAATTAGCGCATCAGTAATGTAAATTGCTTTGGCATCAAGGCGTTTGACTTCGGCGTGAAATTCGTAAAATGCTTTCATCTCGTTGACACCTGCATCGTACCAATCAAATTTCATCTGATTTCCAACACTTATTCCGACAAACGAAATTGTTGTTAGCGTCAAAGCCGTTACTTTTGACAATAATTTCGTGCGGTTTTCGCTGAAAAAATAAACCAACCAAAACAGCAAACCAGTAAACAAACCTATCCAATAACGGGGCGAATACATACGCATCGTTGAAACGAGAAAAACATAAATCAAAATCGTTGCAATGATGGCGATTGATACGAATTTTCGGTGTTTCAGTTGTCCTTTTAGTAAAACCCAAATTAAATAAACGACACTCATTGCGAGCAATAAAATCAGTAAAATATGCCACCAAAGCGAATGTTCAACATTCATTCCGTAATAGAAAAAATTGCTGAAACCTGCGATTATTCCTTGTGATTGCGACGTTAAATACTTGAGTTGCACCCAACCAATATTCATTTCGGGCGCATTCCAACTGGTGTTATCACTATATCCAACGGTGCGAATAAGTAAAACAACTATCCCGAAACTTAGTGCCATAATACTTGTTGCTTGGAATTTTTGGGTAATTGTCAAATACCA
>DAOMPZ010000233.1:0-1236 GCA_035445045.1 Crocinitomicaceae bacterium
TTCGGGTTCGCCCTCGCCTATTTTGTGCGGTTCGGGAAGCTTTGGAGGAAACGGACCAGGAGCGATTGAAAAAGTGGTGTATCGCAGTAATCCGATAACGCTTGTCGGAACACCACCTGCCAACGGTTGGATTTTGACCTACGACAGTTTTTCCCGAAATACAGGCATTACCAACCTTGTTGACCCAACTAATCACGGTATCACGATTGCCGCAACGATTTTTAAAACACAAAGTTCGGGTTGCGTGGATAGTTCGCCCCAATTTCAGGAAAATCCCGTTATTATTTTGTGTAAAGGCGAAAGTTTTACGTATAACATGAACGCTTTTGACCCCGATCACGATTCGTTGGTGTTCACGCTCGGCAAGCCTTTAGACAATATTCAAAATACATTCAATCCACCAAGTGACCCCATCGAATTGGCGTATGAAAGTGGTTTTACGTTCCTCTCGCCTACTCCCGATGCAAGTTTTGATGCGCAAAATCAAGTTTTTAGTTTGAATGCGCAATCGGGAGCAATTTCGTTTTTGTCGCATACAATCGGGAATTTCGTAATTAAAGTGGAGATTTCGTCTTACAAAAACGGCGAAAAATGGACGACCATTCAGCGTGAATTTCAAATCTTGGTGCAAAATTGCTTGCCCACAAACGATGCACCTATCGTGACGACAAGCATTCCGACGACCACAGCAATAGACGTTATTGCAGGCGGAAATGTCCATGTTGATTTTACGTTTACCGACAATGATTTATTGCAAGACGGTCAAGCACAAACGGTTACGGTTATGGCAAGTGGCGAAATGTTTGGCGCAAACTTCACATCAACAACAGCAGGTTGCCCCGAAACACCTTGTGCGACACTCAACCAAACAGCCCCGATTACATTCAACGGAACGCAAGTTGTTTCTTTTGATTGGAACACGGATTGCGACCACCTTTTGAGTGGTGGAATTTTGTAAAGCAGTAAAACTTATACCTTTGTTTTACAGGCAAAAGATAATTATTGTCCTGTTCCAAAATTCGTTTACAAAACGATTCAAATAAACGTTTTAAACCCCAATACAAACAGCCCCGAAATTGAATGTATCCAAACGCAAGCGGACGGTTCATACATTTTGACTTTGAAAAATACAAACGGTTTACCTACGTCTTTTTTTATTCGTGATAATCAAAATAATACGGTTGCCACGGTCAATTCGAGTAGTCAAACAACGGCAACAGTTCCTGCTGGGAATTA
>DAOMPZ010000233.1:1246-2322 GCA_035445045.1 Crocinitomicaceae bacterium
AGTTTTCACATTGCTTACACAAGCGGTTGCGGTAGCGGATTGGTTTCTTCTCCTGATGCAAAACCACTCAATTTAATCTTGCAAAATCCACAGAATGGAACGGCTGTTTTGCAATGGAATGCACCTGCAACGAACATGAACGGTTTTGGAAATTACTATTATGTGTATCGTGAATATCCTGCTGGAACGTGGGTTTTGTACGATAGCGTTCCGAACACTTCGACTGTTTACCGTGATACGATTTCGATATGCAAAGCCTTTATCAGTTATCAAGTTGGTATTCAACACGGAAATTGTCAGTATTTATCGAATATTGAGGGCGATACCTTAAAAGATAAAATCGCACCATTGATGCCCGAAATTGCAGGTGTTAGTATCGACACATTGACAGGGAACGCTGTCATTACGTGGAATGCAAGCACGGCAGATGACACGTATGGTTATGTTATTTACAAAACGAATGCGAACGGAATTTTATACGAAATTGATACCGTTTACGGACAATTCAACAATTCTTATACACACGCTACGAACACTCAAAACGGTGCTGTGACATACTCTATTTCAGCATTTGATTCGTGCTATACCGAAACAACACCTGTCACATTTCAAACATCAGCAAAATCGCCTTTGCACACATCTGTTTTTGCCACGTACAAATATGACCCGTGCGGAAGAAAAGCACACGTTAGTTGGTCGGCATACAAAGGTTGGAACGGTGCAATTACCTACGAACTTTACAAAAAAACGCCTCAAGGTTGGATTTTACTAAGCACCAACACAAGTACTTCATTTGATGTTCCCTTGGAAAATGACGATTCCACAGCGATTTTTGTGAAAGCGATTAACAGTTCAGGAATTTCCGTTTTTTCTAACATTCTCGAATTGAAGAAAATAGCAGACCAAAAACCTGCATTTCACTATACCAAAGTCGCAACTGTTGACAACGAAAGTATTTTAATCAAGCATTATATTGAAGTTTTGCCTTTTATGTCTGAGTTAATTATTGAACGCAAAAATGGCAATCATTTTGACGAAATTGGGCGTGTGGCAATCACAGGTTCAGACCTTGAATA
>DAOMPZ010000234.1:0-2304 GCA_035445045.1 Crocinitomicaceae bacterium
TTACGGCGTGGAAACGTCAAAATTTTCCCTTAACAGAACCAACCACAGCAAAAGACGAAAACATCAAAACGTTTAGCTTAGCGGATTTTAATACGTTAATTCAACAAAATGATGTCGTTTTAGTTGATTTTCATACCATTTGGTGCGCTCCGTGCAAAAAAATGCCGCCTGTTATTGACGAAATCGAGCAAGAATATAAAGGCAAAGCCGTTATTCAACGCATAGACATCGACAAAAGCACTGATGTCGGTACGGCATTTAATATTTCGGGTGTTCCTGTTTTTTCAATCTTTGTAAAAGGCGAACAGAAATGGACACATAACGGCATGATTTCTAAAGAAAAATTATTAGCTGAATTGGAAGTGCGTTTGAAATATTTGTCTAATTTTGCCATCTAAAATATAAACTAACAACAAATCTCCTCATAAACGGTACAATCACCATAAAGAACCCAACAATAAGCGTAATACCCGAAAGTAGGAAAACATAAAAATACGGTCGGAGAGTATTCATCAAATCGGAGTAAACAAAGTCAGTTTTGTTAAATTGCCAATAGGCTTTGATAATTCCTGCGCCAATGAGTGCAAGCCAAAACACCACCAGCGAGCCATTAATTATCCAATATCCTTTTTGAACGGTTTTTTCGCTCAACTTTTTCGTACTGTAAACGTCCGCAATAAAAGCCAATAATAGCATACTGTTAATGCCGATTGTTGCGCCCATGGTGTGCGCCACGACAATGTGCGTTCCGTGCATATACACGTTCAGCGCAGGCACAGACATCGCTATTGCCAAACCGAGCGTCAAAAACACCCACACGTCAGCAGCCAACAAAAAGCGATACGCCTCAATATTAAAATGCTTTTTTCCCTCACGAACAGAAGATTTCCACAAATAAATTGTCCGCCCAAATAGTAGTAATTCCGTCATGCTCACAAAATACGCCACGTGTCGAACATAAGGTTCGGTCGGCAACGTATAAATGTGGTGTCCCCAATTAAACATCAAATTGAAAAGCCCCAAAAAGTAAATCCAAAAGGCAAGACTGGAATAACTGTATTTTTTCGTTCCTGCGATTTTATCCATGAGATAAAGCGAACTGCCGTAAATCAATAAATTCCACGAGCCAACCAACGAACCGTACGATTTCCATTGAATGGTCATGTCTTTTACGAGGTTGTTTCTGATTTCAGGAATGACCCACAAATTCGATTCCAAGTAGGTAAACAGAAAGAAAAGTACGCCTGTAAACCACATCCAAATATAAACGGGTTGATTTCTCAAAGTTTTCAGATTGGACAAAAAAACATAAATCACAAGCACCCAACCTATGGTTATCGGAATGGAGAAATAAGGGTTAAATTCCCAATATTCACGTCCGCCAAAAATGCCAAAGAAATACGAAATCAAAATCGCACTAAACGAAAAAGCGAAGATGAAAAAGATAAATCGAATGAGTTTGGTGTGCTTTAATTCCTCCTGATTGTGTTCTCGCAAAAATGTAAAAACACAGCCAACAGCGGTTATTAAAATCCAAAAGACAGCAGATGAAACGTGCAAAGGTCGTATTTTTTCAAAGGATAAGGTATTGCGCCAAATTCCCGAAAAAGCGTATTCGGTTGCGCCTAAAAGTCCAAAAATTAAGGTTGCGGCTAATAAAATTAATCCAAATACTAAAAAAGGCTTGGTAAACGTGGCTTTACTGTTGTGAAATTGTTCCATTGATGTGTTTTTTAAAAGTTGTTGGGTCTGCTGTTCCTGTCGAATTGGTGTATTTTAGAAAGGCAACAAAGGCTTTTATTTCGTGTTCGGACAAATTAAAATTCGGCATAACATCTGTTCCGCTTCGCAAAAAAGCCTCGATGTATTCCACAGGACGATTTTCGTAAACATTCGTCAAATCAGGACCAAGATGACCGCCCAAGCCATACAACTGATGACACGCTGCACAGTTTTTCTCTTGCCACAAGGTTTTTCCCTCTTGCGCTAATGTTTCCGCAGGTGTGATTTCAATAACTGGTTGCGTATATAAATGAATACTGTAAGCTAAAAATGCCACGGTAAGCGTGACTAATACGAATACTTTTGACGTGTGATTTTTCATTTTTGATATGTGAAAAATAATTTAGACAAAAATATATTGAATTAAAGTAGTGGTTTATGATTGAAATCACAAACTGGGAAATATTTTTTCGGCAGGGGTTAAAACCCCTGCGAATAATATCAGTCGTCTCGCTGAGACGGACACGTGTGATTAACATTGATAAGTCCCTTCGGGACGATTCATATCCATCGCACGGATTT
>DAOMPZ010000235.1:0-2238 GCA_035445045.1 Crocinitomicaceae bacterium
ATGTTATGGTCAACGTATTTGGGAGGAGGAAGTTTTGATGCGGCGTATTCCGTGCAAGTGGCAAATGACGGCTCGGTGTATGTGGCAGGCGGAACGACATCAACCAATTGGACTTTTCCAAACGGTATCAAAACCACAACCAATGGCGGAACAGACGGCTTTATTGCAAAATACAACAGCGCAGGACAACTGCAAAAAGGAACATTTGTCGGAACGGCACAATACGACCAAATTTATTTTCTACAATTGGATTTAAACCAAAATGTGTACGTTTTCGGGCAAACACTTGGCACCATGTCGATTAGTTCAGGAAAATACGGCGTTGCCAATTCGGGGCAGTTTATCAAAAAATATGACAATACTTTTTCCTCGGAATTATGGACAACCTTAATCGGTTCGGGTGTCAAGCGTGTGGATATTTCGCCCACGGCATTTTTAGTTTCAGATTGTTTTGATATTTATTTTGCAGGTTGGGGCGGTTCGGTCAATCAAAATAATAGCCAAGCAAAACAAAGTACGACAACAGGTTTTCCTGTGACAAATGATGCCTATCAGTCGAATACCAATGGTAGTAATTTTTATGTCGGCGTGATAAAACCCGATGCAACGGGATTGAAGTACGGAACATTTATCGGCGGTGTTAATTCGAGCGCAAATCACGTGGACGGTGGAACAAGTCGCTTTGACAAAAACGGAAAAATCTACCATGCTGTTTGTGCTGCTTGTAGTGGAAATGCCAATGGATTTTCGACTACGCCAGGGGTTTACAGTCCGACTAATAAAAGTTCAAATTGTAATATGGCGGTATTCAAATTTGAAGTATCTTTTGTAAAAGTAAACATTACCAACATCAATCCTGTCATTTGTTATCCCGACCAAATTACGTTCAATAACGTATCGACTACGGGCGGAACGTTTTATTGGGATTTTGGCGACGGAACAACTTCGAATTTATTAAATCCGTCACATACTTATACTGCACCAGGGAATTACACCGTTAGTTTTGTCGTTATGGACGATGAAAATTGTTACGTTTCGGACACGACTAAATTTAACATCGTTGTCAAAGATACGGAAGTCAATGTCTCCGTTCCTCCGACACGTGTTTGCCCGAATGTTGGCGTTCCGCTGAAAGCAACGGGTGGCGACACTTATACGTGGAGTCCTGCCGAATTTTTAGACAATCCAACAAGCGATAATCCAACGGCAACAGTTCCCACAACGACAACGTTTATGGTTATTATAAAAGGGAACGAATGTGGTCTTGATACAGCGTACACAACGGTTAAAGTATTCGACGACAGTATTGTTATCAGCAAAGACACAACGATTTGTTTGGGTACGAATATTACCATTTCCGCAGACGGCTTGACAAGTTATAATTGGACCCCTGCAAGCTATTTAGACGATGCAACAAGTGCCACGCCAACAGCTACGCCAACAAGTGATATCACGTATGAAGTAAGTGGCGTTTCTCACAATAATTGTCCGTTGAAAGCAACCACAACGATTAAAGTTGTTAATCCACCGCAAACGGTTATGCCCGATTCGTTAATTGTCTGTTTGGGCGACTCAAAAACGATACAAGTGAGTGGTGCAGACACGTATTTGTGGACACCGAATGTGGAAATAAACACAACTTCGGGAAGTAGCGTAATCGTAACACCGTCAAACAGTCGTTATTATTATTGTGATATGTCCAACCTATGCGGAACGGTTCGGGATAGCGTTTACATTACCGTTATTAAAGCCAAGGTCAATGCGTGGGGCGATACGACCATTTGTTATGGCGAAACTGCGCCTTTGTTCGCAAGTGGTGCAAAAACATATACGTGGTCGCCAACAGTTACATTTATTGAAACCGACGGAAGTATTGTGACTGCAAAACCTACAAGTTCAACGCTTTATGCGGTGACAGGAACAGACCAATACGGTTGTCAAGCGCAAGCAACAGTGAGTGTTCAGCTTTATCCAAAACCTGTCGTGCAAGCCAACCCTGATATTTTTGCTGCCTATGGTGATTCGGTTCAGTTAGGTGTTCAAACAAATTATGACGGCACGTATATTTGGTCGCCGAGTGAATTTTTAAGTTGCACCGATTGCAAAGAACCGTTTGCCAATCCAAACAAAGATTTTCAATACACCGTTACATATATCGACAAAAACGGTTGTAAAGCCACGGACCACATACGTATTTATTACGAACCGCTGATTTACATTCCGAATGCTTTTACGCCC
>DAOMPZ010000236.1:0-2215 GCA_035445045.1 Crocinitomicaceae bacterium
CACAACAATACGGCGCAAACGTTTATTACAACCAAGAACGCAATAAAATCGTTGCCATTCCGACCAAAAATCTCTTTGTTTGGATGATACAAAATGTTGGTAAAGTGCAAGTTATTGGCACAGATTGGCAATATCGTTTTTCGCAGTTTTGGGACAATTGGAGCGTTTCAACTTCCGTAAATTACACGTTTCAAGCTGTTACGGACATCACAAACCGAAATGCCACGACATTCGGCAATCAAATTGCTTATTTCCCGAAACACATCGGAAATTTAGACGTTTCCACAACGTGGAAAAACCTTGGATTGTCGGTCAACTTTTTTGCAGTTGGTAAGCGTTATGCTTTAAACGAAAACATTGTTTCCAACGAGGTAAACGGCTATTTTACAGCAGATGCACAACTTTCGTATAAATTTAAACTCAAAGATAATTCGGCATTTACGTTGCGTTTTATGGGGAAAAATTTAGGTAATTTGACCTACGCTTACGTAAAATATTACGTCATGCCGAGGGCTAATTTTTTAATGGTGTTGAATTATAATTTTTGATGTTAGGACAGTAGGACATTATGATATTAAGACATAAGACAAAAGACAAAAGACAAGTTAAGAGTACAGCGTTAAGAGTGCAGACTGATTTCAGTTTCCCCCTTCGGAGGGGGACTAAGGGGGAGGATATTTTATTAATTTTCCTAATTTTCCTCCTCTTCGCCTGCAAACCTCAAACCCCACAACCAACAGACACCAACAATCTAAAAAACGGAATTTTGGTTTTAAACGAAGGTTTGTTTCAACTCAATAACGCCTCGATGTCGTGGGTTGATTTGGAGTCGGGAACGGTCAATAATCAAATTTTTGAAGAACGAACAGGACGAAAAATCGGTGATACAGGTAACGATATGTTGGTTTACGGTTCGAAATTGTATCTTGTAACAAGCGTTTCATCGACGTTGGAAATTCTAAACGCCAATGATTTGACTTCGTTAAAACAACTTTCGATTGTAGAAAATGGAACAGCTCAACAACCGCAAAACCTCACGGCAATTAACGGCGAAGTGTATATTTCGACTTTTGGCGGAAAAGTTTGGGTAATTGACACCACAACTTTGGACGTTAAAACGAAAATTCAAGTTGGGTTAAACCCCGATAAAATAGCTAATGACGGTACGTATATTTACGTTTCCAATTCGGGCGGACTGAATAATCCTATTTACGATTCGACTGTTTCGGTTATCAATCCAATTACCAAACAAGAATTGAAACGCATTGTTTTAGACATCAACCCAAGCGAAATTTTGGTTGGTTCAGATAATTCACTGTATGTGATTACGAGAGGAAATTACACGAGTGTTCCTGCAAAATTACACCGTATCAATCGCCAAACCTTGGAGCGAGACACGACTTTTGCTATTGAAGCTATTTATTTAGAAAGTTTTTCTAATACGCACTTTTTAGTCGCTTATACAAACAGTGTCGGAAAGTTAGAATTGGCAAAATTCAATATGCAAACACAGCAAATCGAGGCGAAAAATTTTATCGACATCAGTCAATACACCACATTTTATGGCATACATTACGAGTCGTCAACACAACAATTTATTTTGAACGATGCACATTCCTACACGACTTCGGGCGAAATTAAAATTTACAATCAATCGGGGCAATTTCTAAAAAGTTATTTAGTTGGATTAAATCCAGGGAAAATTTTAGTTAAACCGTAACAGTTTCGACCTTGTCTGAACACTCTTAACTTGTTCGTCTAAGATATCGTTCTTTCAGCACTTTAACATGATGAATTTCGTGTCCTGCAAGCATATAAATAATTGCATTTACAGTTACATTCATGTTGCTTGAAACACCGATGTTTTGGAGCATTTCGTTGGTAAAACTTTTCAGCAAACTAACAGTTGCTTTTCGCACACAGTCATATTCTTCGAGTATTTCTTCAAAATCTCGCTCGTTGGCGTTGCTGTTTTTGGCATAATCATTTTCTTCAAAAGCAGGCAAAGGCGTTTTGTCGCCTCGTGCAATGCGCAATGCCCGATAAGCAAAAATTCGCTCGGTATCTATGATATGCACCAAAATTTGTGCGATGCTCCATTTTCCATCGGCATAAATATACTTTCTTTCCGTTTCGGTTAAGTTACGTAGTAATTCCAAAGTTTTTTCGCCGTTTAAACGAAGTATGTCGGGTAAATTTCCCGCAGGAACTTTGT
>DAOMPZ010000237.1:0-2189 GCA_035445045.1 Crocinitomicaceae bacterium
CAATTGCTGTTAAATAGTCCTGCATGGGTTTTCCTGCCCAATCGCCCGAAATAGCCTCGTTCCATTTCGTTCCAAAACCTGGTAAACCACGTCTGTTTGGTGCAACAATGACATATCCTTGACTTGCCATTATCATAAAGTTCCAACGGTACGAAAAAAACTGACTAACCATGCTTTGCGGTCCGCCTTGGCAATATAACAAGGTTGGATATTTTTTGGTTTCGTCAAAATTCGGTGGTAGAATATGCCAAACCAACATCTCTTTTCCGTCGTCGGTTTTTACCCATGTTTCTTTAACGGTTGGTTTTGCAAGTGTTTTAAAATAATCGCCGTTTACTGCTGTCAGTTGTTTAACGGTTTTTGTTTTCAAATCTAATTTAAACAAATCTGTCGGCTCAACCATAGATTGACGTGTGGAAATCAATGAATTTCCTGCAACCGCAACGCTTAAATAATCCGCTGTTGTGAACGTTAATTGCGTTAATTTTTTCGTTTTAATTTCCAATTCAAAAAGCTGTTCGCACCCTTTTAACGGAACAACCATATAAACTTTTCCGTCTGCTAGCGTGAAACTCGCCACTGTCATGTCATGGCTTTCGGTCAAATTGTTAAACTTTTTCGTAGCAAAATCATACAAAACAACATCAACTTTATCCGATTCGTAACCGTCATTTTTCATTTGCGAAAACGCCAAAAATTTGCCGTCTGCCGAAACAACAGGATTCATATCGTAACCTTTATTATCAACTGTTATGTTTGTTATTTCTTGATTGGCAACGTTATACGCATAAATATCTGTATTCGTGGAAAGGGCAAACGCTGTTCCAGATTTGTCTTTGTAGCTGTAAAAAATCGTTTCGTTATCGGGCGAAATAGCAATACTTTCACTTCCGCCAAACGGAGGATTGACTTTATCAATCTCACTGATAGGCGCAACGTTTATTTTTTTGCCTTTCGGTGTTTTATTTTCTAATTGGTAATAATACAGTTGTTTGTAATTTTCGTCATTCCAATAGTTCCAATGGCGATACATCAAATCATCGTACATTTTCACTTTACTATCTTTCAAATTCGAGTATAAATCACTCGCTTTTTGAATTCTTTGGTCAATTATCAACACCAAAAGTGAACCGTCATTGGAAATTTTAAAACCCTCAACACCTTCTTTTTCAGCCGTAATTTGTTTTTTATTTTTTCCGTCTTTGTTCATGTTCCACACTTGGAAACCATCTTTTTCGTTGGAAATGTACCAAATCGTTTGGTCGTTTGTCCATTGAAAATCGGAGCGTGAAATTTTGTTGTCAGCGGTAATGATTTTATACTGTTCGGACTTTAAATCATACAAACAAACATCGGTATAAAGCTTGTTGTCGTCAATATTCGCTTTTGACAAAGTAAACAGCACGTTTGTTCCGTCGGGAGAAACAACTGCTCCGCCCATGCGGTTCAAGGTCAATAGTTTTTCAATCGTCAGTACATTTTGTGACATTGTGATTTGTGATATTAACAAGGCAATAAAAAGGGTGATTTTTTTCATGATTTTGACTTTATGATTTTAGGATATTAAGACATTATGACGGTTTTTCATCTTTAAATAGGCAAGGGTTAAAACCACTTGCCTACTTTACATCGGTCATCTCTACAGGACTTTCATAATTCCGCCACATATCTTAACTCTACACTCTATACTCTTAACTTCTATTCCACCGTAACAGATTTCGCCAAATTTCTTGGTTGATCCACATTGCAACCTCTCATCACAGCGATATGGTATGACAGTAATTGTAACGGAATTGTTGCCAACAACGGAACTAAATGTTCGTCTGTTTCTGGAATTTCAATATAATGATCGGAAAGCTCTTTTACTTGCGTGTCGCCTTCGGTAACAATCGCAATGATTTTTCCTTTGCGTGCTTTCACTTCTTGAATGTTGCTCACCACTTTCTCGTAAGATGTTCCTTTTGTCGCAATAACGAACACAGGCATTTCCTCGTCAATCAAAGCGATTGGTCCGTGTTTCATTTCTGCCGCAGGATAGCCCTCAGCGTGAATGTACGAAATCTCTTTTAATTTCAACGCACCCTCCAATGCCACAGGAAACGAAGATCCACGACCTAAATACAAGGCATTTGTTGCTTGGTGATAGGTAAAAGCTATTTCTTTAATTTTATCGTTTGTTTCGTCTAAAA
>DAOMPZ010000238.1:0-345 GCA_035445045.1 Crocinitomicaceae bacterium
ATCTTAACTCAATACTCTGCACTCTTAACTTGTCAGTTACATATCTTAACTCACCACTCTGCACTCTTAACTTGAAAGTCCTGCCAAATATCGCTCTGCATCTAACGCAGCCATACAGCCTGTTCCTGCAGCGGTAATTGCTTGGCGGTAATTTTTGTCTGCGGCATCGCCAGCAACGAAAACGCCTGCTACGTTGGTTAATGACGTTCCAGGTTTTGCATATTTGATATAGCCTGTTTCGTCTAAGTCAATCCAACCTTTGAAAATATCGGTGTTTGGTTTGTGTCCAATCGCTACGAAAAATCCTGTACACGGAATTATTTTTTCCTCGCCTGTTACGTTGTT
>DAOMPZ010000238.1:368-2153 GCA_035445045.1 Crocinitomicaceae bacterium
CATCGCCCAAAACTTCTTTGGTTTCGGTGTTAAACAAAATTTCAATGTTCGGTGTGTTTTTCACACGTTCCGCCATAATTTTAGATGCTCTAAATTCATCACGACGAACAAGCATCGTTACTTTGGTGCATAATTTTGATAAATAATGCGCTTCTTCACACGCTGAATCGCCTGCACCAACGATTACGGTTTCTTGGTTGCGGTAGAAAAATCCGTCACAAACTGCACACGCCGAAACACCTGCGCCCATTTTTAAATATTTTTGCTCTGATTCTAGTCCTAAATAAGTTGCCGATGCACCTGTGGAAATGATTACGGTTTTTGCATGAATTTCCTCGCCACTTTCTGTCCAACATTTGTGAATTGGTCCTGTGAAATCTACTTTGTTGATAATTCCAAAGCGAATATCTGCGTTAAAACGCTTAGCTTGTGCCTCTAATTGCATCATCATTTCGGGGCCTGTAATTCCTTCGGGATAGCCTGGAAAATTCTCTACTTCGTTTGTCGTTGTCAACTGCCCACCAGGTTGAATACCTTGGTACAAAACAGGGTTCATGTTTGCTCGTGCTGCGTAAATTGCTGCTGTGTATCCTGCTGGTCCTGACCCGATGATTAAACAGTTTACCGTTTCAATATTGCTCATATTTAATGTATTTTATTAGAAATTATCAATTTGTATAAACCCACAAAAGTACAATTTTCAATTCACATAGAAAATACTTTGTTAAAATCATTTGTTAATCATTCCCTAAATGATGAAATAGTTAAATTTTACTTTGATTTTCAATATAAGAGTGGTACTTTTGTTGCCTGATTTTTTGAAAATGATTACTGATTTTAAAGCAACCAAAGAGTTATACCCGTTTCAGAAAAAGGCGGTTGAAGATATTTTAGCCGAATTTGAAGAGAGTGGACAGAATTTTAATTTATTGTATCAACTTCCAACGGGAGGCGGAAAAACGGTTATTTTCTCTGAAATTGCAAAAGAATATATTGCCAAATGGCAGAAAAAAGTATTGATTTTAACGCATCGCATCGAGCTTTCACAACAAACGTCCAAACAACTTGAGGCAATTGGTGTTAAAAACAAAGTTATCAGTAGCGAGGTAAAAACCTTGGATAAAGACGAGCATTTTGAATGTTATATCGCTATGGTTGAAACACTTAACAACCGTCTGCAAGAAAATCAAAATTTCATCGACGAAGTTGGTTTAGTGATTGTCGATGAGGCGCATTATAACAGTTTTCGTAAGATTTTTCAATATTACAAAGAGGTAAACATTTTAGGCGTTACAGCGACACCGTTGAGTTCAAACAAAGTATTGCCGTTGAATGACAATTACAACAAATTGTTGGTAGGAGAGAGTATCGCTTCTTTAATAGAGAATGGTTATTTGTCTAATGCTGAAACATTTACGTATGATGTGAATTTGCATGGGTTGAAAATTGGTTCAAACGGCGATTTCACAATTAGCAGTTCCGATTTGGTTTATGGAAATTACTTTATGCAAGAAAAATTACTTTTTGCATACGAAGAAGTTGCCGTTGGAAAGAAAACCTTGATTTTTAATCCTGGAATTGAAACATCTATCAAGGTTGAAGAGTTGTTTAAAAAGCGAAATTATCAAATCAAACATTTAGATTCGACATTTAGCGACAAGGATAGAAAAGAAGTGTTGCAATGGTTCAAACAAACACCTGGGGCAATTTTGACTTCGGTTGGAATTTTGACAACAGGCTTTGACGAACCGACTGTTGAAACGATTATCATCAACCGTGCGACAC
>DAOMPZ010000239.1:0-2126 GCA_035445045.1 Crocinitomicaceae bacterium
AGACGAGAAAAACCCATTGAGTTTAGTAGCAAAAGGAAAAGCACTTTGGGTGCAAGGCGACAAAGCTGGTGCAACAACAGCGTTTGACGAGGCGTTGAAAATGACAAAACGTAAAAATGCGGAGGTTTTTCGTCAAATTGGTTCGTTTTTGACCAATGCGCCCCAAAAAGATTTGGATAAAGCAATTGCTTATTTAAAAACAGCAACAGAACTTGACCCGAAAAGTGTAGATGGTTTTGTATTCCTAGGCGACGCTATTTTGGAAAAAGACCCTAAAAATGCAACCGATGCCATTCGTGAGTACAACAATGCGGAAAATATCGAGCAATCTCCACGTATCATTGTTCGCAAAGCGCAGTTATACCAACGTGGAAGAAATTACAAATTGGCTGATGAACTTTATGTGCAAGCACAAACGTTAGATGCAAAATATGCACCTGCATACAAAGCACACGCTGAATTACAAGCAATGTTTGCTAAATACGATTTAGCGATTGCAAATTGGGAAAAATATTTGAATTTGAACGACAACAATTACGCACGTTATAAATATGCAGGAGCGTTATATAATGCTGAACGTTATTGTGATGCTTTGAAAGAAGTGAACGCATTGCAAGCGAAAAATTACACCTCTATCTATATTGATCGTATTGTAATTTATTCAAATTATGAATGTTTGGAAGGTTCAGCAGACAAAATGAATACAGCAAAATTTGAAGCTGGATTGAAAATGTCGCAAGATTTTATTGCGAAATACAGTGCTAAAAATGAAGTTGTTGGTTTGGATTACAAATACCAAGCGATGTATCTTTCTAAAGTAGGAAAAACACAAGAGGCGATTGAAATGTTTTACAAAGCAGCGGAAGATACAGCGATTGCGAAAGATGTTTTGAGTGGTTTGGCAAAAACATTCACAAAAGAAGAAAAATATACCGATGCACTCAAAGCGTATTCAAAAATCATTGACAAAGACTCTTCAAACTTATCGCTTGCTGATTATTTTGAATTAGGACGTGTTTACTTTTTGGCGAAAGATTATGTAAATTCTGATAAAGCAAATGCGTATGTTTTGAAATTGTCACCAACCTACAGTTTCTCTTTCTTTTGGAGAGCTCGTGCGCACGTGTACATGGATTTAGAGCAAACTACAAAAACATGGAGTGCTAAACCCTTTTACGAAGGCTTTTTGACAAACACATCAGAAGAAGAGCAAGCTCGATATAAGACAATGACGTTAGAGGCTTACCGTTATTTAGGAGATTTTTACGAGCAATCGCCTGCAAAAAATGCCGAACAAGCGAAAGAAATTTGGACAAAAGCCATGGCGCTTGATCCTGAAAATGAAACACTTTACAAAAAGCGAATTGAAAAGTTGAAATAAAGAAAAAGGACGGTTTTAACCGTCCTTTTTTTTGTCTATTATCTTTTGTCTATTCTATTCTATTCCTTAAACTCTTGCGGTATTTTACATACAGGAATTGGATTAATTTTATGTTGATTTTGTTTGTGTAGTTTTCTGTAAATCGCAAGCACTTCTTTTTCTCGGTCGTTTAGTGCGTCTTCATTACCGTCAAAATCCATTGCCCACTCTAATTCTTTGTAAGTTGCGCCAATTTGTGATTCGTCATCACGCTCTTCGTCCCAAAGTCCGTCTGTTGGGCGTGCTTTTAGAATGGATTTTAACACACCGACTTCTTCTGCTAATTCGTAAACTTCGCTTTTTGTCAGGTCGGCTATCGGGCTTAAATCAACACCGCCGTCGCCGTATTTTGTAAAGAAACCAATGCCAAAATCTTCGATTTTATTGCCTGTTCCTGCTACTAATAAGCCAAACGGTTGCGCATATGCATACAAGGTCAGCATACGCAAGCGTGAACGTGTATTTGCCATGGCTAATTTATGCGTTGAAACGGCTTCGACAAATGTTTTTTCTAAGGTTTCAAAACTTTCCGTCAAATTGACTTCTACAGATTCGACATTCGGAAAGTGATTTTTTAACGCTCTGATTTGTTTCGATGCACGCTCGTATTCTTCTAAATGCTGTCTGATTGGTAAGTTTAACAAAAGAACTGTTTTGCCTGTTTGAGCGCACAAATGTGCTACAAGTGCTGAATCAACACCACCCG
>DAOMPZ010000240.1:0-2054 GCA_035445045.1 Crocinitomicaceae bacterium
TAAAACTTAATGCTATCAAAAAAAAATGTTACAATATAATTTTTCATTTTCATTCAAATTTATTAAACTTTATCTTCACTCGTTGGCAAGGGTTAAAACCGCTTGCCTATTGATGTCGGTTGTCCCCTAAAGGACTTGTTCAAGTGATAATTCCGTTACGTATCTTCACTCTACATTACCTGCGATGCTACTGCGTGGTCTGAACTCTTAACTTGTTAATACAACTCTGGAAATCTCGTCGGGTCAACCTCATTCATAATGGCATAAACTTTTTCGATAATATCGTCAATGCTTGGTTTTGAAAAATAGTCGCCGTCTGTTCCGTAAGCTGGTCGGTGGTCTTTTGCGGATAAAGTCATCGGCGCAGAGTCCAAATGCGCATAACCGTTTTGTTTCACCAAAATTTTATCCAACATATACGCTGTTGCACCCGAACTCACATCTTCGTCAACGATTAACAAGCGGTTTGTTTTCGACAATGACTTAGAAATCAAGTGATTCACATCAAACGGAATAAGTGTTTGCGCATCTATCAATTCAACGCTAATACCCATTTCACTCAATTCTTCAACGGCTTTTGTACATAAATTAAATGTCGAACCATACGAAACCAAGGTAATATCCGAACCTTCATTTGTGATTTCGGGCGTACCCAACGCAATTTTATATGCTCCGATATTTGTCGGCATCTTTTCTTTGATACGGTAGCCGTTTAGCGGTTCTACAACCAATGCAGGCTCGTCACTTTCAATCAACGTATTGTAAAAACCTGCGGCTTGTGTCATGTTGCGAGGAACACATACATTTACGCCACGCACAGCATTTACAATCATTCCCATTGGTGAACCTGAATGCCAAATTCCCTCCAAACGATGTCCACGTGTCGAAATGATAAGTGGTGCTTTTTGACCACCTTTTGTACGGTACTGAACCGTTGCCAAATCATCGGACATCACTTGCAAACAGTACATCAAATAATCTAAATATTGAATTTCAGCAATCGGACGAAGCCCACGCATCGCCATTCCGATACCTTGTCCAAGAATTGTTGCCTCACGAATACCTGTATCTTCTACACGTAAATCGCCAAAAATTTCTTGTAATCCTTCCAAACTTTGGTTTACACCTCCGATTTTTCCAGCATCTTCGCCAAAAATTAATGTTTCGGGGTGATTTTCAAAAATAATGCGGAAATTTTCTCTTAAAATCAATCGTCCGTCAACCATTTCTGCATTTGCATCATACGTTGGCGCAACTGCGGTAATGTTACTTATTTTTTGAGCTGATTCGGAATATAAATATGAACTGTAACGCTCTTGATTATCTTCAATTTTTGATTGAATCCAAGCGGACAACATATCTTTACTTTGAATTTGTTCGCTTGCAATTGTACGTAAAACCAAACGTGCTGTGCTTAAAATTTCCTTGCGAATTGGGTCTTGAGCTTTTTTAAGTTCATCAATTTTCGACTGAACGAAATCTGCGTTTTTTGTTTCAGAAACAACAGCCGTCAAAATATTCACACACTCGTCTAAATCTGATTTTAAGCTGTCTGTAAACAATTTCCACGCCTCGTTTTTCGCATCACGCACTTCTTTTTTAGCCGCTTTTTCAATCGCTTCTAATTCTTCGGCAGTTGCCAATTTTTGACCGTCTGCTTCAAACGTCAAAATCCATTCTTTAAATTTAGCAACACAATCAAATTCCGTTTCCCATTTCAAACGTTCTTCCGATTTATAACGCTCGTGCGAACCCGAAGTGGAGTGTCCTTGCGGTTGATTTACTTCTTTGACGTGTACCAAAACAGGCACGTGTTGTTCTCTCGCCAAAGCAACGGCTTTTTCGTACGTTTGCACCAAATCGGCGTAATCCCAGCCTTTTGTTGTGAAAATTTCGTATCCTTTTTTATCTTTTGTGCGTTGAAAACCTGCCAACGCCTCTGAAATATTGCTTTTTATCGTTTGTTTGTCACGTGGCACAGAAATTCCGTAACCGTCGTCCCAAACCGACATGACCATTGGTACTTGTAACACACCTGCGGCATTCATCGTTTC
>DAOMPZ010000241.1:0-2038 GCA_035445045.1 Crocinitomicaceae bacterium
TATACCCAATGCCGATACCGGAATTTAAACGGCTACCAAATGACGTGTAAGCCTGTTGTGCAATACTGTTTGATGCCAATTGCAAAAAGGAGTAGCCTAAACTAACATCTGCGTAAAACGTTCCGAAGTTAAAATCATATTTTGCACCGCCCGAAACGCCAAAACCTAAATTAAAAATGTTTCCTTTGCCGTTTACATTGGCATCATTGTCAACACCATAAATTTGGTACTTCGTTTTGTCGTAGCTTTGAATACGACTTTTAACCGTATTAAACGACATCGTAATCGTTGAACTTCCGTACAACGCAAAACCATAATCTATCGGATTGATAATGTAACCACGACGACCAAACTCAACGTCAAAGGAACTAAAATTAGTCATCGCAGATAAATTCACAGACTGCGGTTCGGTATTAAAATCAAGTGCATCGGCAACATAAGCGTTCGCCAAACTAATTTTCTGCGGAAAAAAAGCAGACACTTTTCCATAATAGGAATTGCGTTCATTCACAGGTTTTTCCAATAATAATTGTACACCCGTAAAATTTTTGTCTGCTCCAAATGGAATTTGATACGCTAAATTTCCACCGATAATAAACTGCGCTTGTGCGTTCCATGTCCAAAACACTACCAAAGCAACTATAATTTTTTTAATCATTTTCTAACCATTTTTGTCTTGTTTTCAACTGTTTATCGTAAATCAAACAAGATTCGTCATGCGCTCCTTTCAAAATTCCGATACTCATCAAAAACTCATTTACAATTTCTTTTCCCACGAATTTAAACCTTTTTTTGAAAAGTTTAAGCCATTCGTCTAAATTTTTTGCGTTTTGCAAATATAACCATTCATAAAATGAATCATATTCATTTTGAATTAATTCAATTTGTTGTGCATTATATATGACAGAACGTATTTTTAAGACGTTTCGTATAATGTTTTGGTTTGCCAATAAACTGTTAATTTTTTCTTCGTCATAATGAGCGATTTTTTCAATCGAAAATGCGTCAAATGCCGTTCGGAAGTAGGTTTCCTTTTTTAAAATTGTATTCCACGAAAGTCCAGCTTGAAAAATTTCAAGAATAAAACGCCCAAAAAGTTCGTTATCATCATCAATCGGAAAACCGTAATGATTATCATGATAAATTTTATGCTTATCTTCGTGCGGTAAATTTTTACAAAAATCACAGTAACTCATACGTTCAAAAAAATGTCAGTTTACAAATTTAATGGTTTTATTCCAGTTATCAAAGCATCGAGTTTTATCCACCCGAAAGCATCGGTGACGGGAAATGTTATTATTGGCGAAAATGTTTACATTGCTCCAAATGCGTGTATTCGTGGCGATTGGGGGAAAATTATCATTGAAGACGGTTGTAATGTGCAGGAAAATTGTACGGTTCACATGTTTCCTGGAACGACAACGATACTGAAAAAAGGCGCACATATCGGTCACGGAGCGATTATTCACGGTGGTATTATTGGCGAAAATTGTTTAATTGGCATGAACGCTGTTGTCATGGACGACGTTGTGATTGAAGATGAATGTATTATCGGTGCGCTGGCGTTTGTTCCTGCAAAAATGCACATTCCAAAACGTAGTTTGGTGGTCGGAAATCCTGCGAAAATTATCAAGCAAGTGAGTGACGAAATGATTGCTTGGAAGACCAAAGGAACACAACTTTATCAAGCCTTACCGCAAGAACTTTACGCTACTTTGGAAGAGGTTGAGCCGCTACGTGAAGAAGAACCGAACCGCCCAACACAAGAAAAAATGTACACTACTTGGGAACAAATTAAAAATTCATAAACTGAATATGAACTATTTTTTAGCATCACTTTTTACCGCACTTTCTTTCCTAACTTTTGGACAAGATTCAATTGTCTTTTCAGGTACTGTTTCGGATAAAAATTCAAATGAAGCATTAGATTTTGCACAAATTTCGATTATCGAGTTAAATGAATCAACGTATTCCGACAACAACGGAAAATTTAGCATTAAAATTCCAAAAGGCGACTATCATATTAAAATTCAATTTG
>DAOMPZ010000242.1:0-2008 GCA_035445045.1 Crocinitomicaceae bacterium
ATCAGAGCGTTTCTTTGCCGAATTAAAAGGTTTGACCGACCCCGAATTAAAGCGTAAAGCAATCGGGAAAATGTTTATTGACGTGTTTGATGAAGAATCGAAATTGGTTGAGGGAGCAACGTGGTTGGGCCAAGGAACGATTTATCCCGATGTGATTGAGTCGGTTTCCGCAACAGGTGGACCTTCCAAAACAATCAAATCACACCACAACGTTGGCGGTTTACCCGATTATATGAAATTGAAAGTTGTTGAGCCGTTGCGTTTGTTGTTTAAAGATGAAGTTCGTAGAGTAGGTAAATCTATGGATATGGACGACACGATTTTACAACGTCACCCTTTCCCAGGGCCAGGATTAGGCATTCGTATTTTGGGCGAAGTGACGGCTGAAAAAGTACGTGTTTTACAAGATGTCGATGCGATTTTTATTAATGGTTTGAAAGAAGACGGTTTGTATAATGATGTTTGGCAAGCAGGCGCAATCTTACTTCCTGTGCAGTCTGTTGGTGTGATGGGCGATGAGCGTACGTATGAAAATGCGGTGGCGTTGCGTGCTGTTTCTTCCGTGGACGGAATGACTGCCGATTGGGTGCATTTGCCGTACGAATTTTTAGCAAAAACATCGAATAAAATTATTAATCAAGTGAAAGGTGTAAACCGTGTAACTTATGATATTAGCTCCAAACCGCCTGCAACAATCGAATGGGAATAGTTTTTGTTTGTGAGCCGTGATTTTAAAAAATGTAATATGAAAAAGTATTTATTGGTTTTCTTTTTGTTCGTTGGTTTTCAAACGTTTGCTCAAACATACGAAACGATAAATGGAAAAAAATATATTGTTCACGAAGTTGTTCCGAAAAATACGGTGTACAGCATTTCCAAGCAATATAATGTTTCGGTAGCTGACATTTTTAATAACAACCCCGAAGCGGAAAAAGGCTTGACAGTAGGTCAAAAGATTTACATTCCAACGACTGTAACGGCAGAGTTAGATAATAGTAATGTAAAAACCACAACTGTTTCTGGGACTGGAGTATCTACGAATAATGAAGAGGTTAAACTAAACAGATTTCATACGGTTGGCAAGCAAGAAACACTTTACGGAATTGCCAAACAATACAACGTAACGATTAATGATATTGTCAAATTAAATCCAAATATTGAGGCTGGTATTCAAGTTGGACAACGTGTTATTATTCCCGATGCAACGAATAAATCGAATAGTTCGGTGTCAAATATTATCGTTTATTACGATACCATTATTCCGCATAAAGTAACCAATCAAGAAACGCTTTTTAGTATTTCCAAACGGTATATGGTTCCACAAAAAGACATTGTGGCGTACAATGGAATTAAAAATAATGCGATTAAACCTGGCGAAACAATTTACATTCCGTTGAAAAAAGACGAGTACAAACCTGTTGAAATTCGAGATGTCAAAGCGATTCAAACGGAAATTAAATCGGAAGTACCTAAAAATGACTTTGTTTTTAAGAAAAAAGACAATTATAAAATCGTGGTGGCTTTGCCTTTGGGTTTGTCAACTGGAAATGAAAAATTCAGTGCAGTAGCAACAGAATTATACATGGGCGTTGAATATGCCTTGGATTCGTTGCAAAAATCGGGATTGAACGCTGATGTGTATGTACTTGATTGTTCGACTGATACAAGTTCTTTCAAAACAAAATTAACCGCTCATAAAGATGCGGATTTAATTCTTGGAGCGTTTAGCGGTGCGCAAATGGACGTGATTGCTAATTTTGGAAAAACGCATAAAATCAAAGTTGTAAATCCGCTTTTGGGTTATACCAAACCGTTGCAAAACAACGAATTTGTGACCAATGCGATGACTTCCGATATTTCGTTAATGGAAGGTTTAGCGATGCATTTGGCGAAGAATGCAGACGGAAAAATTTTGCTTGTCAAACCAACGGCAAACGATATGCCTTTGTACAATGCGTTCAGAAATAAATTACAGGCGTTGAACAGCGTGAAATTCATCGAATGTGAA
>DAOMPZ010000243.1:0-1990 GCA_035445045.1 Crocinitomicaceae bacterium
TTTTGTCTTATAATTTATATTATGTTAAATAGAATATCTAAATTAAAAGCGAAGCTTTTCCAAACTCCGCTTTTAATCAATTAATTAGCTTGTTCCTCTTCTTGTTTATTATCCGAAGAAACTTTTACGCTTAATCCTGTATTTTCTTTGTTGATGTCCATGGTAATTTTATTTCCCTCGTGCAGTTCATCTTTAATAATTTCTTCTGCTAATGGATCTTCAATAAACTTTTGGATTGCTCGTTTAAGTGGTCTTGCGCCAAAACGTTCGTCATAACCTTTATCGACAATGAAATCTTTGGCTTTTTTAGTCAATTTAATGTCAAAACCTAAACCTTTCAAACGTCCGTAAAGTTTGTCTAATTCAATATCAATAATTTTGTGAATGTCCTCACGTGACAACGATTTGAAAATTATCATGTCGTCAATACGGTTCAAAAATTCGGGTGAAAACGCTTTACGCAATGCGCCTTGAATAACCGATTGTGCATTCTCATCACGCTGTTGTTCTTTCGATTTTGTGCCAAAACCAACACCTGTACCGAAATCAGCCAACTGACGTGCGCCAATGTTGGAAGTCATGATTAAAATCGTGTTTTTAAAATCGACTTTACGTCCCAAACCGTCTGTCAACTGTCCGTCATCTAATACTTGCAACAACAAGTTAAATACGTCTGGGTGCGCTTTTTCAACTTCGTCCAAAAGCACGATTGAATACGGTTTTCTACGCACTTTTTCCGTTAATTGCCCGCCTTCTTCATAACCGACATATCCCGGAGGTGCGCCGACCAATCTCGAAATTGAGAATTTTTCCATGTATTCCGACATATCAATACGAATAAGTGAGTCTTCCGTGTCGAATAAATATTTTGCTAATACTTTGGCTAACTGCGTTTTACCTACTCCTGTTGGTCCTAAAAAGAAGAATGAACCGATTGGCTTGTTTGGGTCTTTCAGTCCTGCCCTATTACGTTGAATTGCTTTTACAACTTTTTCGACTGCCTCGTCTTGCCCGATAACTTTTCCACGTAGCTCCTCGCCCATTTTTACCAAGCGTTTGCTTTCTTTTTGCGCAATCTTTGTCACGGGAACGCCTGTCATCATCGACACAACTTCGGCAACGTTTTCGTCAGTCACTACAATGCGTTGAATTTTACTTTCTTCTTCCCATTTTGCTTTAGCAACCTCTAATTTTTCTTCTATTTGACGTTGTGTATCTCTTAATTTTGCAGCTTCTTCGTACTGTTGTTTCAAAATAACTTCGTTTTTCAACGCAATAGCCGCTTCTAATTCTTCTTCTAATTGAATAATCTCCTTCGGAACGACAATGTTCGAAATATGCACACGTGAACCCACTTCATCTAAGGCATCAATCGCTTTGTCTGGCAAATGTCTATCTGTGATGTAACGCTCGGTTAATTTAACACACGCCTCAATCGCTTCGGGCGTATATGTAACCAAGTGATGCGATTCGTAACGGTCTTTGATGTTATTCAAGATTTGAACGGTTTCTTCAATACTTGTCGGTTCAACTAATACCTTTTGAAAACGTCTTTCCAACGCTCCGTCTTTTTCAATGTATTGACGGTATTCCTCTAAAGTTGTTGCGCCAATTGCTTGCATTTCGCCACGTGCCAACGCAGGTTTGAACATATTTGATGCATCTAATGAACCGCTTGCGCCACCTGCACCAACAATCGTATGAATTTCATCAATAAATAAAATCACATCGGGATTTTTCTCGATTTCCTGCATTACGGCTTTCATGCGCTCTTCAAATTGCCCACGGTATTTCGTTCCTGCCACAAGCGATGCCAAATCCAAGGAGATAACACGTTTGTTGAATAAAATTCGGGAAACTTTACGCTGTACAATGCGCAACGCCAATCCTTCGGCAATCGCACTTTTTCCAACCCCTGGCTCGCCAATCAAAATCGGGTTGTTTTTCTTACGTCTTGACAGAATTTGACACACACATTCAATTTCTTTTT
>DAOMPZ010000244.1:0-1962 GCA_035445045.1 Crocinitomicaceae bacterium
GCATCGGCACAAAATAATACGCCTCGTACAACACTTCCCGAATGGTCGAAGTGCGATACAGCGGACTGACAGGATTACCCGACGGAGCATTTAGATTTGCCCGCAAATGGTCTTTGATATTTGCCGTCCGAATGTTGAAATTCTGAATGCAATCACCCGATTCGACAGCTACCTGCGTACGTTTTTCAGGTGTCAACGCAAATTCCATCAACGTCATTTCTGTAGGCATAACTCCTCCTAACGTTCGGAAAGCCATACCTGCATTGACATGGTTGCTGTAAGCCGTAACGGCACTTCCACCCTCCCAAAGCGAGAAATTAAAGCGTGGCGCAAAGGAACGTACGTGTTCTGCGTGTCCCGAAGTAGATAAATCTGTTCGCTGAAGATGTAATTCAGGCACTCCGCTAACTAAAGCGTAGGTAAATTCTAATTCTGCATAGCCTGCTTGACCGAGTTGGTTCAATCTAACTCCTACAAATTTTTCATTCGATTGGTTTTGCTTGAATGCGCCAATCAAATTTGGATAAGGCATTTTTTGAGGTTCAACAGCTATGGGTGGAAGACTCGAATTTGTTGTCTGGCTCAAACTTCCGTAATAAGCCATTTGATATTCATTTTCAAATACTACTGATATACCGATTAAATGATTTAAGCTTGGCACTTCGGGCTGTATCCAGTGCACAAGCGAAGAAAGCAATCGTTCGTTGCTATCGAAAAACACCATGCTCCCGATATTTTTATCGAAAGAGTCATTTTGCGCCATATAGCGAATATGCACGTATCGGTTTGTTCCGTCTATCCGTTCGTACTTCAAAAGGAAATACACAAAATCCCATTCCTGCGAATTTTGGCAAATCGTAATATCGGTTAATTTGTCCCAAGGCAAAAGAAGGGCATTGTCGTTAACAGACTGCTGATTTGAATTTGGAAATATCGGATTATTATTGTTTACAAGAGTCCAATAAGATAAATCGGTCAAGTCGGGTAAATCCGTTGTTTCTTCTTCCGTCCAATCGCTACCTGCGGTCATCAAATCTTTTTTCAGATACGCAAGTTTCAAATCGTTTTCTTCTCGGTACGTATAGAACAGCCACAGCGTATTTTTCGTCCCGTTTCCGTTGGTGTCGTATTCACGGTTGAGCGGTAAACAACCAATAATCGTTGCGCCGTCTTTCAGGGTCGGAATTTCTTTCCAAAAATCGTGTTCATCGGGTGTATCGGTGTAAAACGGTTTTTCGGAATAATAACCTTTGCCCGAAAGCGTACTTTGCGCAATGTAGTAGGTCATGTATTCCTGCATACTGTTGTTCAAATCGCCACAGCAATTCGCAGGGTCTTTGCGGTAAATATAAGCACGGGAATTGGCAGTACAGATAACTTTTAGATTTTGAATATCTTCAAAATAATCTTGGTATTTTTTAGCCGCACGACACGTATCCAATGCTGAAAAACGGTTGGCGTTTAAAAGCGTTTCGGATAGTTCGATAAACGCAGGACTTTGTCGTCTTTTTAAAGTCGGATAAAGTAGAATTTCGGGGTAGAGATACGTAAATACCGCCGAACGCCACGTTGCGTAAGAACCTATCCATTCCCATTCTTTTTTGAAATTCGGTGCAATTAAAGAGAAACCATTTAGGTAATCGTCGTAAATGCCGTTTTCAAGGGCAAAAATTAAGCCTTGTAAGGTCTCAATAGCATGAGAAACACGGCTGTGCTTCATACAGCAGTTGTCTTTGGTTTCGATAAACAGCGTACGTGCCAGACGTTCCGCCGTATCTTCGAGCGATTCGCAGCTGTTGCGCAATGCCTGTATCAGTGCGTCACGCATAACAGACATCGTGGTGTCTTCGGTATTTTCGAGAACGGTTTCCCAATCGTCCAAAACATTTTGCTTGCGGTTGATACGGGTTTCAAGCGTATCTTTCCATGCTTTTTTATCTGCCAAAGGCGAACGCCACTGTG
>DAOMPZ010000245.1:0-1956 GCA_035445045.1 Crocinitomicaceae bacterium
GAAATTTCTCTCAATTTAGCCACTACTTTTTCGACTGCTTTGTCCACTCCTCGTTTGATGTCCATCGGGTTTGCGCCTGCGACCACATTTTTCAAACCTGCGTGAATGATTGCTTGTGCCAAAACGGTTGCTGTTGTCGTTCCGTCACCTGCCGCATCAGCGGTTTTTGAGGCTACTTCTTTGACCATTTGCGCTCCCATGTTTTCGGCAAGGTCTTTCAACTCGATTTCTTTTGCTACGGAAACTCCGTCTTTTGTAATGTGTGGCGCACCGAATTTTTTACCGATTACCACGTTGCGACCTTTTGGTCCTAATGTAACTTTTACTGCATCTGCTAAAGCATCAACGCCAGCTTTTAATTTTTCACGAGCCTCCACGTTGAAATAAATGTCTTTTGCCATTTTTTCTTAAATTTTTTGATTAACCAATAATTCCGTAAATATCTGATTCTTTCATGATGAGGTATTTTTTACCGCCCAATGAAATTTCTGTTCCTGCGTACTGACCGTAAATTACTTGGTCATTTACTTTTACTGTCAAAGGTTCGTCTTTTTTCCCTTGACCGATTGCAACAACAGTTCCCTGTAAAGGTTTTTCTTTTGCTGTGTCTGGAATAAAAATTCCGCTTGCAGTTTTTTCTTCTGCCGGTGCTGTTTCTATCAAAACGCGATCCGCTAAAGGTTTAAATGAATTTGACATAATATATAAAATTAAATTTTGATTTTTACACTCGCTCCTTGACGAAAAGTGTGCCAAGCGAATTTTTTGAATTTGAATATGACAAATTGGCAGGATTGGGGTTTTGAGGTGGAATTTTAGTCATAAGTAGATTAGATTATTAATCAAAAGTTCATTTTTCTAATTCATTTTAATATCTTTGGGAAATTAAGTTTCTTCTTTAGCAAGTCATTAACTAAATTTACACAATCATGAAAAATTTAATATTATCTGTATTTTTAACTGTTTCAATTTCTTGCTTAGCACAAGATTATTTGTCACAAAATTACATAAAGGGTGGAACAGACGAAGTTTACGCTCAAAGAAATATGTGTATTGGCAAGAACGGCAACATTTATGCTGTTGGAATGTACAACGGAACATTTGGAATACAAGGCGACACCATTACAGGCGGAGGAATTTATTTAGTAAAACTAACAAGTGACCTCACACTTGTTTGGCTTAAAAAAGTAGCAAGCGGAGTTAGTGAAGGGAGTTTGTCTGGACCTCGTATTATGGTTGCGCTTGATAATGAAGAAAATGTCTTAATTGGTTTTAGTGAGTGGGGAGGAAGTAATTTAAAGTATGATGATTCTATCATTACAAACACAACCAATGTCGAATTGATAAAATTAGACTCCTCGGGAACTCGCTTGTGGCGAACAGCAGTAGCGGGGAGCAATCGTTTGGGCGAAAAAGGTTTAGCAGTAGATAAGCAAAATAACATTTTGATTACGGGAAAAAATTCAACCGATGATGTGTTTCTTTCTAAATACGATAAAAACGGCAATGAACTGTGGTATAAAACCGCAGGCGTTTCGGGAACAAACAAAGAAGACATGGGAAGAGTTGTAACAACAGACAAAGACAATAACATTTATACCGCAGGTCAATTATTTGGCATTGGAAACATTGAAACAGCTTATTTTGGCACACACCAAGTTGCACTTCCTGCCTCGTGCTATGACCCAACGTATTTAGCAAAATATGCAGCAGACGGAACGTTACAATGGATGCAATATTTGTATAGCGATGAACCAACCAAATATCCTATGTATTACGGTTCAAGTACAATCACTTCGCTGGAATGTTTTGAAGACGGAACGCTTGCCGTAGGTGGTTATTTTACTAATCAGCAATTACTATTTTCAAAAGATTATCCTTTAGTCGAAAAAAATGGTGTTTTTCCAAATGGAGGCACGAGAGCCTCGTTTTTAGCTCGTTTTGGTGCTAATGGTA
>DAOMPZ010000246.1:0-1891 GCA_035445045.1 Crocinitomicaceae bacterium
GTTGTTTTTTCGACAGATACAATCAAAGGGCTTTCGGGTTATGCGAAATTAGGAATGATTATACCTGTTTACGGTGTTGGAAAAGCGAATTCAATAGACAGAAGACAAATTCTTAACACAAATAACGGCGAAATTACAAAGCATATTGAAGAAAAAGCATATATGTTCAATGGTCAAGTGTCGGTAGGTTTTAAAGGTGCTATTGGTGCGGAATATAGAATTTCTGACCACATTTCTGTTTTTGGAGAAATGTTTGTTTCTTCGTTAAATATCAAACAAAGTAAACGTACAACCACAAAGTGGACTTTTGACGGGGAAGACCAAATTCCGTCAAACTCAAAATATATTTTGGAAACAGAATTTGTTGAGAAATTAGACGACAAAACCAATAATCCACAGTATAATCCAAATGTTTCTGCGGATTTGCCAAGACAAGAATTGTCACAAAAAACAAACTTAACCCAAATGGGAATTAGTATTGGTTTTAAATACACATTCTAAAAAAGAGAATAAAAATAAATGAAAGGCTGTCAGAAATGACGGCTTTTTTTTGTTTCTATCGGAAACTATCTACCGCATTTCGAACGCTCCCAAATTTCAAAAGTAGGGCATTTGCCTCTTCGTAAGAAATGTTGAGTTGTTCCATAATCATACGTGTTCCACGGTCAACAAGTTTGCTGTTTGTTAGTTGCATATCAACCATTTTGTTTCCTTTGACACGTCCTAATTGTATCATGAGCGTTGTGGATATGATGTTTAAAATCATTTTTTGAGCTGTTCCTGCTTTCATGCGTGAACTTCCTGTGACAAATTCCGCTCCGACAATCGGTGTGATAGCGTGTTGTGCTAATTGACTTAACGGACTGTTTGGGTTACACGAAATTCCTGCGGTTAAAATACCATTCTCATTGGCTTTTTCGATACCGCCCAAAACGTAAGGTGTTGTTCCCGATGCGGCAATTCCGACCAGACAATCGCCTGCTTGAATGTGTTCGGCTTGTAAATCGTTCCATGCTTGTTTGCGGTCATCTTCGGCATTTTCTACGGCTTTGCGAATAGCTTTGTCGCCACCTGCGATGATGCCTGTCACTAATTCGTGCGGAACGCCAAACGTCGGAGGACACTCACTTGCATCTAAAATTCCCAATCGTCCGCTTGTGCCTGCACCAATATAAAACAAACGACCTCCGTTTTTCATGAGTGGAACGGCTTTTTCCAAAAATGCAATAATATTCGGCAATTCTTGTTCGACTGCCAGCGCCACTTTTTTATCTTCGTGATTGATAGCCGTTGCCAATTCGGAAACGCTCTTGTTTTCCAGATTGTCGTAAAGGCTGTCGGATTCTGTTATTTTACGCATAACTTATTTAGATAATATTTTAAATGATTGTTTTATACCATAATGATAGTGAGTTATCTCTTAATGATAGTGAGTTATCTCTTTTTTCATAATTCAAAAATAAGTATTTAATTTAAATTATCCTAAAGAAGTTTTTTATAATTTTATAAACCAAAATTTGGGCAGTACCGCTATTGGGTACTTGATTTTTCCTCTATATTTGTATTATGAATAATGATGACGACTTAGGATTTTCAAACAGACGAGAGCTTGACCCCGAAGATTTCTATCGGAGCGAGCACGGTTATATTGTTTTTACTGAAAAATACCATTTAAAAAGAGGTTATTGTTGTAAAAGTGGGTGTAAACATTGTCCGTATGGTTATGATAAGAAAACTGATTCTTTTCGAGTGAAGAATTAAGAAACTCCTTAAAAACCAACTATCTGCCACTTCGTGATTTTACCAAGTCTTGATATTTGGCTTTTTGAAGTTTCTATTACGAGGTATGCCTCACATATCTTAACTCAATCCTCTGCACTCTTAACTTGTC
>DAOMPZ010000247.1:0-1733 GCA_035445045.1 Crocinitomicaceae bacterium
GGTGCAAGTTCGCCTAAAACGATATGTAATACTGAAATCAATGCAAATGCTGATGGCAACGCTATTTGATGACTTAATTGTTCGCTAATTCCCGTTCCGAAAAATTCAAAACAACGCATGATGATTTTGGAAACAACAGGCTCGCCAACCCAACCCAATCCAAGTGACGCTAAGGTAATTCCTAACTGCGTAGCTGCAAGATAGGCATCTAAATTATGAACGATTTTCAGTGCTAAATTAACAGCACCGCTATTTGTTGTGTTTCTTGTTTCAAGTTGAGACTCTCTTACTTTGACGATTGCAAACTCTGCTGCAACAAAAAAACCATTTAAAAAAACAAGTAAAAGTGTGAGAAATATGTCCGAGACCATTTAATTTTGTCAATATTACAAATACAAATTTAGTATTTTGTTTAGCACGGCAATACAAAAGTGAAAAATAATTTGATTTTATTGCGGAAATCAAACGAAGAATTTCTACAAATCTACCTTTTTTATTCTATTGGTCTTCTGTCTCCTGTCTGTCTTAACGTCGTAATATTCTAAAATCATAAAGTCGTCTTAACCGCAGAGGGCGTAGAGGGCACAGAGTTTTCCTTCGGAGCTTCGTGGTCACAGAGAATTGAAAATCAGTCTTTGCTCTTAACTCTGCACTCTTAACTCTGGACTTGTCTTTTGTCTGACTTTAAACAAAATCCATAACAATACCATGCTTGTCAATCATCTTTTTCATATTGATTAAGGCATAACGCATACGTCCAAGTGCAGTGTTGATACTGATATTTTCGTTTTCAGCGATTTCTTTGAACGATAAATTTTGAAAAATTCGCATTTGAACAATATCCCGTTGCGCTTTGGGTAACAAGTCGATAATGGAAACGATTTGGTCTAAAAGTTCCTCTTTACTCATCTTTTGAAGCGTATTCAAATCTTCATCTTTTAAGATGCTGAAAATATTGAAATCGTCGCTTTTAGAAGTGCTTTCCGAAACAAATTTGTATTTTTTTGCTTTTCTGAAATGGTCAATTACCAAGTTGTGTGCGATACGCATTGCCCACGGAAGAAATTTGCCCTCCTCGTTGTAATTGCCTAATCTTAAAGTGTTTATAATTTTAACGAATACTTCTTGAAATAAATCATTCGCTAGCTCGTAATCGTTCACTTTCAAATAAATGAAACGAAATATTTTCGATTTGTGGCGTACTAATAAAGCTTCAAAAGCTTTGTTATCGCCATTTTGATATAATTCAACTAATTGTTGGTCGTTTAGTGACTTCATAGACATAATTTTTCTTAAAGTAAGAATAAAAATTGTACCGTTTTTTTCGTTCTTTTTGTTAAGTAAAAATTGTGCTATAGGCGAATTTTATAATGTTAATGAAGACAAATATAAGGCAAATATCTGTAATAAAACATAAAAATGATAAAATGTAGTATTTATTGATTGAACGAAGTTGTTTTACCATTCGCTATTATCGTTTTCAATATAATCGTGTGTTTCAATCTTTTTGCGTAATTTCATCGCTTCATCAACGTTGCCCGAAAAGTAATACGCATTAGCAACCGCTTTTAAAAGGATTGTATTTTCCACACCGCTTTCAAGAACAGGAACTAAAACATCTAAAATTTTCGTGTATTGTTGTTTCTTGGAATAAACACGGTAGATGAGGTCTGTCGTTGCTCCGTTGTTTGGTTTTACGGTTAATTCTTTTTCGAGGTAATACATTCCGTTTA
>DAOMPZ010000248.1:0-1622 GCA_035445045.1 Crocinitomicaceae bacterium
AGTATTCACATCGCCATACGCTAATGAATGAATCGGAACGCCTGTATTCGTCGGGCGTAAAATTAATACGCCATCGCCGTCATTGCGCAAACCAACCGCTGACCAATTTGTCGGTGTTGCCCAACCACTCGATGGATAATTACTGCTACTTGGTGTTGGTGTTGTTGTTTGTGCTTCTAACAGATTTGAAGTACATGGAATGACAAGTTTGCAATTTCCGTCTGTCAACGAAATATCATTTTGAATTAAAGACGACTCATAATCAGCATCGTTATAAATGACGATTAATGTTCCAACGGGAACAGCCGACCAAAAAGCGATATTTTTAAATCGAAACGCTCCTGTGGCAATGCCTTTGTTACTTCCCGAACCAAAAAAACCGTTATTATCGTCAATTATCCAATCTCTCAAATCGAGTGTTGCAGGTGCTTGACATGAATTTGTTTTTGGTCCATCAACTAAAAATTCAAAATATTCTTTTGTTCCTGAGGCACCATTTGACACTTCGTTAATAACCAAAGTGGGTGTTTGCGCATACGCTAAAAAAGAAAAACAAAGTGAAATTAAAGTAAAAGTTAAGCGGTTTTTGAACATTGCTTTAATAATTTTTTCGCAAAGTTAAATTATTATTTCGTATGATTGAGTGATTATTTACCTTTATTTTATTAACATTTTTAATTATGATATTAGGACATTAAGATGTTATGACGGATAAGAGACAAAAGACCGCTACGCTCAAAGACAAAAGATAAAAGACAGATTTTCGTGAAGCCACATTTTCAACTTTCAATTCTCTGTACTCTTAACTTGCTTAATTTTCACTTTTCATCTGATGATATTTCTTTGACAGATACGCTAAATAAACTCGCATTTGGTCGAAAGCATTTTCGGTTTCGGGCGAAATTTCTTCTTTTTTCAGTTTCAATAGTAATTTCATGTATTGCGAATGGAATGCAATATCAATATGATTTTGGTCTGTCATGTTCGATTTTGCACTAAACTCTTTAATCACAGGCAAGGTTTGCTCGAACAGATTGATGTATTTTTCTTCTTTCAATACTTCCATTAACATATTGTGCAAATAATTCAATTCGACAATATATTCTTTGAGTTGCAACAAATGTCCAAATTTTTCAATACGCTCGTCTTTCATTTGGTAAATCAAATTAGCATACCAAGCCGAATATTGACCTAAAAACGTTTCATCGGGAAGTTGTGGTTTAACGTATTTTTCCATGATTACGTTCAAATCGAAATTAAACGCACGGATTAAATCTTCAATGTGGTACATATAAATAATGTACTCCGCAATGTTCTCTTTTTCTTTCTGTTGCGCAACAAACATTCGTTATTTTTTAGTGCCAATTTCTTTATCCAACTGTGCTTGGTATTTGTTTAAATAAGCGATAAATGCTTGGGTAACGTCCATTTTTGAAGTAATATATGTCAAGCCTGAACCCATGCCTTGCATCATCAAAATATCAATACCATTTTCCTTACTAAACTTCTCTGCAGCATCATTTATACGGTTAGAAAGCACCTCTAAATGTTGTGTGGTTTCGTTTTCCAATTTAGCTGCCTCGGTTTCTTGAAAACGCATATACTCTTGTTGTCTGCGTTGG
>DAOMPZ010000249.1:0-1618 GCA_035445045.1 Crocinitomicaceae bacterium
ACGGGAAAATTTTAGTCGGAGGAGCTTTTACCACCTACAACGGCATTCAACGAACACGTATCGCACGTTTGTTAAACTGTGTTGTAAATCGCCCTGTGCTTTTGGGTGGTGGCAATCTGTGTCCTGGCAATGAGGCAGTGGCAACGGTTACAAGCGGTACACTTCCTGTTTTAACGAGTTTTTCAGCAGATTTTTATAACGACCCGCTTCCTGCTGGGTGGTCAACTGCACTTTGGGCTACACCAGACCTTAGCTTAGGAGGCGATGCTGGTTCGTCAGCAGTTTTAAACGCAAAAGATGGTGCGCATTACATTGCTATCAAATTACCAAGTTCGAGCTCTCGCATAACATGGAAAATGGCAGCTAATGGCACACATACACCTTCTGAAACAGGCTTTAACGGCGATGTGTCAGTACAAGAATATGTGAGTGGTACGTGGCAAACTATCTCCACAACGAATTACACCGCTATTCACAAAAACAATCCTCCGGGAGGAGACGGCAACCATACCGTTGGAGATGTAATCATCAACAAAGATGCAGATAGTATTCGTTTTATCTTACAAAATAAGACGGCAGGTCGTGTTGCCATTGATGATATTCAAGTATTCGCCAACTGGGAGTGGTTTACTGGAGCGTGTGGCGGCACAAAAATCGGGAGCGGCACTTCGTTAAACACCTATCCAACCACTACAACAACGTATTATGTAAGCGCAACGGCTGAATGTGGTGCAACAGCATGTGATTCAGTTACATTCACCTTGCCGACACAAGGGGTTGCGTTATCGGGTAGCGAATCGGTAACGTGTCTTGTAAAAGGTAACGCACCGATACATTTCTATACAGCATCTGGCAATTACATTGGAGCAATAAATCCAAAAGGTAAAGATTTGGGCAACGTAACCATGACTGCTTATGTGTCAACACCGAAAATGATGAAAGATTGTAATGCACCTGCAAATACTTCGTATCACACAACATACATGGGCAGAAGTTGGTATTTGACATCAGATTTGTTTGCATCATCTGCGCCTTTTGGGGGCGATGTGCAAGTAATATTACCGTTTAATTCAGGGGAATTGACAGCGTTGAATTCCTCAACACTCACACCAAACAATCCAAATGACAACGGAGCAAATTTAAGCAACATCATGCTGACGAAAATATCAGGTGGAACAGCAGACGGTCAAGCTACTTTAGATGATTGCAGCGGAACAATCAAAGGAATAACTGCAGACAGTTCAGGAACAATCATTCAAGGTATTACAACAGACTTTATTGCGTTTAACGTTACTGAATTTTCAGAGTTTTTCTTACACAAAAATAACGGCATCGGCTCACCTCTTCCAATAACCTTAACGTCATTTGCAGGAAACTGTAACGATAATGGTGTTCAGTTAGCTTGGACAACCGCAACGGAAACAAACGTAAATCATTTTGAGATTTATCGTTCACGTAACGGTCAGACATGGGAAAAAGTAATAGACGTAAACGCAGTAGGTAATTCGTCAACAGCGAACACCTACCACACAACTGATGCGAAAGGAATTGAAACGATGTATTACAAATTGCGTTCGGTTGATAACGACGGAACGTATGAAGATTTTAACCCGATTTC
>DAOMPZ010000250.1:0-1602 GCA_035445045.1 Crocinitomicaceae bacterium
AGAGGTTGGATTGACTGACGTATGTAAATTGTTCATACAATGTAGTGATTGGTGGCGGAACAAGCTCGTCGAATTTACTCGGAACAACAGGTGGTTGGCAAGCCTCATACAACGGTGGAAAAACAGATGGTTTTGTTTTGAAATTAACACCTAACGGACAAACGATACAACAGGCAACATACGTTGGAACGACAAGTGCTGACCAAACATTTTTCGTAGAAATCGACCGTTTTGACAAAATTTACATTTACGGTGTGAGTAGTGGTGGAACGTTTCCAATAACGAATGCAACGTATTCCAATCCAAACAGTACGCAATATATTGCAAAGCTGAACGGAAGTTTGACAAGCGTCGAATATTCAACTGTTTTTGGAAATGGCAATAATTCAATTATCAACATTTCTCCGTCTGCGTTTATGGTCGATATTTGTGGAAATATTTATACCAGTGGTTGGGGTGCAAATATTTTACAAAGTACACTTTTATCAGGAATGCCTGTTACACCGAATGCGTTTCAATCAACTGCGCCGAATGGTTTCGACTTTTATTTAATGGTGATGAAACGTGATTTTTCAGAAATCATTTATGGAACGTATTTAGGTGGAAATCAAGCACAAGAACACGTTGACGGTGGAACATCACGTTTTGATAAAAATGGTGTGGTGTATCAATCTGTTTGTGCAGGTTGTCCTGGTTTTAGCGACTTCCCGACAACATCGGGAGCATGGTCAAACAATAATCTTAGCACCAATTGCAACAATATTTTATTTAAATTCGATTTTAATTTAACGCCTAAAGCTGAATTTACAACTGACAAGCAAGATGGTTGCGCACCGTTGACAATTACGTTTCAAAATACATCTTCCGCTGATGACCAATATCAATGGGATTTTGGAAATGGCGAAATAGATTCGACAACCTTTAATCCCGTGCGGACATATAACACACCTGGAACGTACACCGTTATTTTGACCGTAAAAGATGCTATTTGTGAAATTATTGACACGGCAAAAATCACAATCAATGTAGTAGATTCTCTACTTCTTGATGTTCCTCCAACGATTTCAATGTGTAATCCTGCACCGATACAATTAACGGCTAATTCTTATGGTTATGGAACTTCGTGGCAATGGTCAACGACAAACCAATTTTTGGATACATTGAACGCCACGCCTGCCGACTCAACGGCTGATGTTACACCTACGACAAATGGCTATTATTACGTAAAAGTTTCCAATGCGTATTGTTCGATTATTGACAGCGTAAAAGTTGAATTTTTAAGTACAAGTATTGATTTGGTTGGAAAAGATATGATTTGTTTGGGTGACACAACCCATTTGTTTGCTATCAACAACAATCCGCAGTTAGGTTTGACTTATACGTGGTCGCCAGCATCAGCGATTGATGCATACATCACGAATAGCCACGTTGTTGCCAAACCCGATACGTCTATGTTTATTTACCTCACCGCAACAACTTCCGATGGTTGTGTTTTTACAGATTCAATTTGGGTCGATGTCAACATGATTTCGGCGGTAAACGTTACCGCATCAGCTTCTAAAAACCATGTTTTAAATGGCGAAACCGTTACGCTGACTGCCG
>DAOMPZ010000251.1:0-1591 GCA_035445045.1 Crocinitomicaceae bacterium
ATTGTCTAAAGCTGAAAAACAACTCGTTGCCGTGGCGGAAAACAACATGAAACGCAATGTCGATTTGATGCAAAATGTCGTACATGAAGCCCTGTTGGAAATTGAGGCCGCCGCCAAAAATGCAGACGGAATTTCGGGTATTCCGACAGGTTTGCGTGAATTGGACAAAGTAACTTCGGGCTGGCAACGCTCCGACATGATTGTCATTGCGGCTCGTCCTGCCATGGGAAAAACTGCTTTCGTACTGTCAATGGCACGTAACACAGCTGTTGATTATGGTCAAGGCGTAGCATTTTTCTCCTTAGAGATGTCTTCCGTGCAATTAGTAAAACGTTTAATTTCTTCGGAAACACGTATTCCAGCCGAAAAATTGCGAAAAGGAAATTTGCGTCCCGACGAAATGGTACAACTACACGAACGCATTACCAAATTATCCAAAGCACCTATTTATATCGACGACACACCTGGTTTGAGTATTTTCGACCTACGTGCCAAATGTCGCCGTTTGAAAATGCAATACGACATTCAAATGGTAATTATCGACTATTTGCAACTCATGACGGCAGGCGGTTCAAAAGGTAGTGGAAACCGTGAGCAAGAAATTTCATCTATCTCACGTTCCATTAAAGAAATTGCCAAAGAACTAAACGTTCCTGTACTTGCCTTGTCGCAGTTGAGCCGTTCGGTTGAACAGCGTGGTGGCGACAAACGTCCTGTGCTTTCAGATTTGCGTGAATCAGGAGCAATCGAGCAAGATGCGGACATTGTTTCATTTATCTACCGACCTGAATATTATGGATTTACAACAAGTGAGGACGGCGAGTCGAATTTAGGCGTGGGCGAAATTATTTTAGCAAAACACCGAAATGGTTCAGTTGGCTCGGTCAGACTGCGTTTTATTGGCGAATATGCTCGTTTTGAAAATATGGACGAATATGGCAGTAATTTTGATATGCCTACAAGCAATGCGTTGACTTCCAACCAATCGTTTGACAATGCTGCGCCATCAGGTTCTTATACGATGCAAAGTAGTATGAACAAAGACATTGACTTTACCGAAGTTGACGATTCACCTTTTTAATATAACGTTATGAAACGTATCGTTTTACTGATTTTTTTAAGTTTTCAATTCATCGGGCGTTCTACGGAAATTCTTATTCCTATGGACGTGACACAAACCAATCATCTCAAAGCCTACGGATTGGCATATTGGGCGTTGGAACGTGATGTTGTGATTGAATGGCTATTGAATTACCGAGGTGGTTCGTTTATGTTACCACACGCCAAAGCGATTGAAGAAGAATTGTTGATACGTGGTATTCGCTACGAACTTTTGACAGACGGACAAGCCAACAATATTCGCAATCAAATTGCCAATCCCGAAGTAAATCAAGAAATTGTGCAGTTGGAAAAACCGCCAAAAATTGCTGTTTACACGCCAAAATCTGCACTTCCTTGGGACGATGCCGTAACTATGGCGTTGGATTATGCTGAAATTCCGTACGATAAAATTTATGATTCTGCGATTGTCATGGGTATTTTGCCCAAATACGATTGGTAGCACCTACACCACGAAGATTTTACAGGGCAA
>DAOMPZ010000252.1:0-1579 GCA_035445045.1 Crocinitomicaceae bacterium
CGCAAGCAGCATCGGTTACGCTAACAGGTTTGCCAAATTCGGGAAATTGGACATCGACACAAAATCCTAATCAAACGACAATTAACGGTTCAGGAACAACCTACACCGTTACAGGATTAAGTTCAAATACGACCTATTCTTGGTCTGTGACAAATGCAAACGGCTGTACATCAGATAATTCTAATAATGTTACAATCAATGCGTCACCAACGTTAAGTCAACCAACAATAACTACAACAAATGCCACGTGTTCAAGCAATGGCAGTAGTTCGATTTCAAATTATGATGTGAATAATACGTACACTTTTTCGCCTGTTGGTGCAACCGTTGATAATAACGGAAATATTTCAGGAATGACCGTCGGAACAAGCTATACTGTTACTGCTACACAAGGAAGTTGTACATCAACAGCAAGTACATCTTTTAGCAATTCAGCTCAATTAACTGCGCCTGCTATTCCGACAATCAACATTGTTTCTGCAACGTGTAATGCAAATGGAAGTGCATCTATTTCAAACTATGATGTAAATAATACGTACACCTTTTTGCCTGTTGGAGCAACCGTTGACAATAACGGAAATATTTCGGGTATGACTGTTGGAACAAGTTACACCGTAACGGCAAATAATGGCTCGTGTGTTTCAGGTTTAAGCAACGCATTTATGATTGATGGACAAACACCAGCTCCAACAGCACCGACAGTTACAAGTCCGCAGTCGTTTTGTGGTTCAGCAATTGTTTCTAATTTAACACCAGCAACATCTGATTATAAATGGTACACGGTTGCCAATGGTGGAACGTTTTTAAATTCGGGAGATGCCGTATCTTCGGGAACGTACTACGTATCTCAAATGATAGGAAACTGCGAAAGCGAAAGGGTAGCGGTTGTTGTAGTGATAAACCCAATTCCAAATGTTACAGTTAGCCCGAATACGACTATTTGTATAGGAACGACCGCTTCATTAATAGCTTCGGGATCAGATAGTTATACGTGGTCGCCAACGAATGAGAATGGAAGTGTTATTACTGTTAATCCAACGGCGACAATAACTTATACCGTGACAGGAACAACAAGTGCAAATTGTAACAGTACAGCATCTGTAACAATAACCGTTCTCAATAAGCCTGTGGCATCGTTTATAGCATCTAATGAATCGGATTATGTGCCGTTTAATGTGAATTTTACCAATACATCGTCAAATGCAACAAGTTACAAGTGGTCAATGAATAATACACACGTAAGTTCAGCAACGAATTTTACGAATAATTTTGAAAATGAAGGCAATTATGTTGTTACCTTAATCGCAAGTAACGGTGTTTGCTCCGACACGACAAGCAAAACAATCCATGCGATGTTGTTGCCTCCTCCGACGGTAAATATTCCAAATGTGTTTACGCCAAACGGTGATGGTTCAAATGATGAATTTTTTATTGATGCCCAAGGTGCAAAGGATATTTCGGTTGAAATTTTCAACAGGTGGGGAAATATTGTGTATAAACTGAATAGTTTAACTGATAAATGGGACGGAAAAAATGCTTCTGACGGAACATATTTTTACAAATATAAGTTGACGGATTT
>DAOMPZ010000253.1:0-1564 GCA_035445045.1 Crocinitomicaceae bacterium
CAACAGTTCGGCATTTCAAACATTTACATCTTCGGCACGTTGGGCGTGGTACGGAAAATTAAATGTATCGTTTAAATTACCAAAACAATTTATGATTCAATGGACAACGATGTATCAATCTAAATCTAATTTGCCTGTCAATGACGGAAATAAAATGTGGGGACCACCGATGGACAGAGTTCAAAGTACATCACAAGGGTACATCGATCAATTTTGGGCAATGGACATTTCGGTGCGTAAAACATTCTTTGAGAAGAAATTCGCAGTTACATTATCTGTGAGTGATATGTTTGGAACAAAACGATACATCAGCGTTTCACAAAGTGAGTATTTCTACCAAAACTACGACCGACTTGCCAATCCATTTATGGTGCGTTTAAATTTAAGTTGGACATTCGGGAAAGTCGATACAACTTTATTTAAACGTCTAAACAAAGGAATGGGTGAAGAGCCTGCAATGGAATAAAATAAAGTCGTACCTTTGCAATTCAAGTTCTAATATAAAATCAAAATATGCGTTTTAAAATTTTCAGTATTCTTTCTTTATTTTTAGCGTTTAACACCTTTGCACAAAAGGATTCTACAGCAATTAGCGTAATTGACAAGTCAGCAGCTTTTTTGCAACTCGAACAAGGGAAAACGTATTTCAATGAGAATAATTTTTTAAAAGCGATTATCAGTTTTCGGAATGCAGCAGGAAAAGATCCATCTTCGTGGCGACCGCAATTTTGGTTGGCAAAAACGCATTATAATTTGTCTAATTATGGGTATAGCCTCAAATATGGCATGGAGGCATATTTAAAAGACACGGCGAATGTTGATAAAGAAGTGAATGTTCTTTTGGCGCAAAGTTTTCATCGTTTGGGGCAGTTGGATAGTGCCATTCTTTTTTATGAAAAAAGTTTGAAAGTTTTGAGTAAAAGAGATGTTGTAGCTTTGGATATTCAGACGAAATTAAATCAAGCAACGTATGCGCAAAATAATGCATCGAAAGAGAAATTTGCCGAAAAACAAGCTCTTCCAAAAGATGTAAACACAGGACACAATGATTATGCACCTGTACTTTCGCAGGACGGAAAAACCTTGTATTTTACTTCACGTCGAAATAATACGATTGGTGGTGGACAAAATCCCTATGACGAATTGTTTTACGAAGACATTTACAGAGCTGTTTGGAATGACGACACACAAGATTGGGACAGTATTTCCAATGTTGATATGTTGGAAAAAGTGAACAAAACAGGATTTGAGTCGCTGTCGTGGGTTTCTGCAGACGGAACGCTTGCGTACATTACCGTAAACAACGAAGCAGTTGACGAAAAAATTGAAACACGCAGTTCGGATATTTTTGAACTAAAAATGAACGCCAAAGGTTATTGGAATGCGCCGAAAGCGTCAGCGACGAATGTGCTTAATTCCGAAGGATTTGATGCAGGTGCAACCATTACCGCAGACGGAAACACGATGTATTTTGTGTCGGATAGAAACCTGAAAAACGGTTCGGATATTTACGTTGCAAGAAGAGTAGGGAAGTCGTGGGGAACGCCAATGCCTTTGCCTGCGG
>DAOMPZ010000254.1:0-1562 GCA_035445045.1 Crocinitomicaceae bacterium
GTTAGCCCGAATAAATTTTTATTTGCTGCGGAAGTTTAATCTATCCACTCTTAACTCTGTACTTGATTAATAAAATCGTTCATCAAAACCAACCAAAAACAATTTTGTTTTGGAACGTGTAAAAGCTGTATAAAGCCAACGATTTAGGCTATTGTCGAAAAATTCATCGTGAATATAACCATGGTCAACAAAAACGGTTTCCCATTGCCCACCTTGTGATTTGTGGCACGTCACAGCATACGCAAATTTGACTTGTAAAGCGTTAAAATACGGACTTTTCATCACTTTTTCGTAGCGTTTTTGTTTGTTGCGTTCGTCCATGTGTTCCGCCTCGATAGCAAAAAACAATGCTTTTTGCTGTTCACGTGTCAACGCAGGCTGTTCGTTGTGTAAAATATCCATAAACAACAGTACTTCTACTTCGCCAACATTTTCATAATCAACAAATTGAACTGTCGCCCAAGCAAACGAATGTCCGTAATAGTTTTCTCGTTTGCCAACTTTAACGACTTTTAAAATTTCGCCATTGGCAATAAATCCCATTTCAGATTGCTCGTCAAGCCAAAAATAATTGTTTTCACAACCATTAACGAATCATTTTTACACAAATCATCTTCGTACCACAAAATTCGGTTGCGAATTTGCGCATTGTAATACATCGCTTTTTTGTTGGATTTCGTGATAAAAATAGTTTCTTCCAAACCGACATTATTATACGCTTTTTCCAATTCTTCTTGTAATTCCATACCGTCAATGCGTTGCACATCTTTCTGATTGTCAACCTTTAATTTCGGAAAATGTGTTTCATCAAACGCTTTTCTGAATTTCGTTGCATTCGACAAAATGAGTGATTTTTCGGCTTGGCGTAAAACTTCTGTCAGCGTAAATTCTAAAAATGAAATACCGAAGAAATTGTTTTGCATATAGTCCAAATTCAGCGCAGGCGAAAAATCACTTCCAACGGGAGGCAACTGACCTTCGTCACCGATAAAAATAAGCTTATTACTCGTGTGTTGATAGACGTATTCCAATAAATCGTCCAACAAATTTCGGGAAGAAACCGTGCCGTCATTCAACACCGAATAATCGCCAATCATGGAGGCTTCATCAACCAAAAAAACGGTGTTTTTTCGCAAATTCGGTGCTAATGCCAACGTAATTCCGCCACCACTAAGCGTTTTCTTGCGGTAGATAAATTTGTGAATCGTATAAGCTCGTGCATTGGAATTTAAAGATAAAACTTTCACTGCTCTTCCTGTCGGGGCGAGTAAAACCGTAGTTTTTTCGATGGATTTCAACGCTTTGACATACGCTCCAATCACGGACGTTTTTCCTGTTCCTGCATAACCTTTTAACAACAAACACGAACGGCTGTCTGATTCCGAAAGCGAAAATTCAACCAACAACCGAATTAAATCCGCTTGTTTTTCGGTTGGCGTAAACGCTAAATTTGCATAAATTTCGTGTGTTAATGATGTTTGCAATGTGTTTTTTTATTTTGTCGGCAGGGAATTTATTCCCTGCCTGTTATATCGATCGTCCCGATGGGACTTAATAAGTGC
>DAOMPZ010000255.1:0-1560 GCA_035445045.1 Crocinitomicaceae bacterium
CATTTGAGATTGATTTTAAACGGTGATTGGAAATAGCGATTTTATGCGAATATCTGCCCAAATATTCCATCACGCCCTCCGCATACCCGATGTTTATAGAAAGCAAATTCATCGCAGTTTAATCAGCAAATGGAAACGTGAAGCACCCGACAAATATGTAGGTTGGGAGCTTAACGAAGACGTTTCACATTGATAAAAATGGAAACGAACTTTATAAAGAACGTTACTTGACAGTTGAACCATTTTACAATGGTTTTGCACTCGCAAAGTGGGGACGAAAGAAAAAATTAAACAGTTTGATTTCACCGTGTAAAAATTGTTGCGATAGATTTTCCCTCAAAAAATACCCATTCCTAAATTAATAACTATATTTAGCACCAAATTATCTAAATTAATAAAATAAAACACATAGAAATGGAAACCATTAACAATCGCAAACCTGTTTATTACAGTGAGTATTTGAAGTTGGACAAAATCTTAAATGCACAAGAATTAGAAAGCGAAAAAGAAGGGATTGAAGCCAATGACGAAATGCTCTTTATCGTTGTACATCAAGTATATGAACTTTGGTTTAAGGAAATTTTACACGAGCTGAAAGTTATTCGCAAAACATTCCAACAGCCAACGTTACCGAATAATTCGCCAGCATTGTACGATGTTGTTTACCGCCTGAAACGTGTCAACACGATTTTAAAATTATTGGTGGAGCAATTCGGAATTGTCGAATCAATGACGGCTTTAGATTTCTTGGATTTCAGAGATTTGTTGCGCCCAGCATCAGGGTTTCAAAGTATTCAGTTTAAAATTGTAGAAGCAACACTTGGTTTGACGTACGAAAACCGTTTTGGGAAACAATATTATTTGTCGCAATTAAACGAAAAAGACATCGAGCGTGTGAAACAAGCCGAAGCAGACGAATCACTCATTGTACTTTTAAACAAATGGTTGGAAAGAATGCCATTTTGCAACGAAGAAAATTATTGGTCATCTGAAAAAGCTAAAGCGGACGGACACCCATTTTGGGACACGTATCGAGAGGCGTACAAAAGTACATTATTGACTGCTGAAGGACAAAATTTAGAATCATTTGATGCGATTATTATGGACAATACCAAATATCCCGAAGGACGAAGATTGAGCCAATTAGCAAGCAAAAATGCACTCTTTATCATGCTTTACCGTGATTATCCGTTGTTGCAAACACCATTTGAAATGTTAAATATGTTGTTGGAATTAGACGAACACATGTCCATGTGGCGACACAGACACATTCACATGGTACAACGTACAATTGGAAAACGTGTCGGAACAGGCGGAAGTACAGGTGCAGGCTATTTGAAAGCAGCAGCAGATAGTCATTATGTCTTTAATGAAATGGCAGAATTGACTTCATTCTTATTGCCAAGACAAAAGTTGCCTACGCTTCCTGAAAGTTTAGCGAAAGATTTGCTTTACACAAAAGACTAAACTAAGATGTACAAAAAGTAGCGAACTACTTCGTTGTTTTTAAATTCGGCAAAAGTCATGTACTATACGTACACTCCTTTTACCTCATTCTCA
>DAOMPZ010000256.1:0-1520 GCA_035445045.1 Crocinitomicaceae bacterium
TTCCCTAACTTTGTATCATCACATGATTGGGCGTGGTTCTCGCAAATTAGAAGATAAAAGTCAGTTTCAGTTGATTGACCTTGGAAATAATGTGCGTCGTTTTGGATTTTGGCAAGATTACATCAATTGGCAAGATGCGTTTCGCTTCCCAGACCGATTTTTGGAGGCTCGTTTGTCGGGTGATGACATCGAATTTGAAATTGAGTTTGAATTTAGCCGTTATTTGAAAGAATTTGTCAACATCGAAAAACTTAAAGAATTCGACCTAAAAGACCTTTATTACGATTATTTAGACAAAGGTGAGAAAGGTAAAAAAGCAGTTGACGATGCACAACAATTATATGTTGATGTCTTACTTGAGGCAGCTAAAAATTTAGACGATGCTTACGACTATTTAGCCGCTTTAGACGACCATGTGGAACATATTTTGAAACAATACACAAAATGTATTGCTAAAAGTACACCGAATTATTTTAAATTTTTGAAAGAAACTTTCTTACGTCAAATTGGGCAGGAATTACGCAAACATTTGGATTGGAAAGAAGAGGAGTAGAGGATTATAACCACAAGGCTCGCAAAGAAGGCGCAAAAGTCGCAGAGAGAATGCTTCGCTGACTGAGCAGTCGAAGTCAGCGACCCTTGGCGAACTTTGCGTAAAACATAGCGTCCTTTGCGGTTAAGAAAAGATTAATCACCAAGAAAATTCGTGTAAAAACAATCGAAATATGGTTTCTCGAAAATCAGTCTTTCGTTTTTATATTCGTCATAACGCCCTACTGTCTTAAAATCTTAACGTCAAAAAAACAGGTAACAAAAACAACCTTTTGCGTTTATAATTCGTTATTAATCAAATCACTATTATTAACGAACTAAAAAACTGAGTTATGAGACAACTAAAAATTACCCAACAGATAACGAAACGAGATACCGCTTCTTTGGATAAATACCTTGTGGACATTAGTACCGAGCGTATGGTTTCTGCTGATGAAGAAGTTGAATTGGCAAAAAAAATCCGAGAGGGCGACACCAAAGCATTGGAGCGTTTGACACGAGCGAACTTGCGTTTTGTGGTTTCGGTTGCCAAACAATATCAAAACCAAGGATTGACCTTGCCCGATTTAATCAATGAGGGAAATATCGGTTTGATAAAAGCAGCACAACGTTTTGACGAAACTCGTGGTTTCAAATTTATTTCGTATGCTGTTTGGTGGATACGCCAATCTATTTTACAAGCCTTGGCAGACCAATCGAGAATTGTGCGTTTGCCCTTGAATAAAATCGGTTCAATCAATAAAATCAATAAGGCGTATTCCGAGTTGGAACAACAACTTGAAAGACCGCCATCTTACGAAGAATTAGGCGATTACCTCGATTTGACCGCTGATGATGTCCGCCAACTTTTCGCTAACAACAGCCGTCATATTTCCATGGACGCACCGCTATTGGAAGGCGACGAATCTTCTTCTACGATGTACGAAATTTTGCCAAACACCTATGTTGACGACCCCGAAAAAAGTTTG
>DAOMPZ010000257.1:0-1518 GCA_035445045.1 Crocinitomicaceae bacterium
GTTTCACGTGCAATGGTAACGCATGACGGAAAAATCAATTGGCCACCCGAACCACTTCCTGTAAGTACGCAAAAACCAAAAGCGGAAGTAAAAGTTATTTCGGAGGAAGAACAACGTGCGATTGATACTGCAAAAGTGAAAAAGAAAACACGCTCTTTGCTGACACAACTTGGAATTGTCGGAGCATTGTTATTCTTAATGGGGCAATTTGCGCCAAGCGAATTCATGCAACATTTCACCGTGTTCGTTTTAGCCGTTTTTGTCGGTTGGCAGGTAATTTGGAACGTTTCTCACTCGCTACACACACCGTTGATGGCTGTTACCAACGCGATTAGTGGAATTATCGTAGTCGGTGGATTGTTACAGGTTTTAAATCCCGAAAGTAATTGGAGTCAACCGTTGACAATCATTGCGTTTTTGGCAATTTTAGTCGCAAGTATAAATATTGTTGGTGGTTTTGTAGTAACACACCGTATGTTGAAAATGTTTAAAAAATAAAAGCAAGAAATTATGATTAGTGGAGGAATTCAAACAGCAGCGTATTTATTTGCAAGTATCTTGTTTATATTGAGTTTGGGAGGTTTATCTTCTCAAGAGTCAGCGAAAAGAGGTGTTCTTTTTGGTATTGTCGGAATGGTTATCGCTGTTTTAGCAACGGTTTTAGGTGTTGACAACGGCTCAAACGGCTACGTTTATATTATCGTAGCAATCGCAATCGCGTCAGTTATCGGAATTATGGTAGCCCGAAAAGTGGAAATGACATCAATGCCACAGTTGGTTGCAATTTTACATAGTTTTGTAGGATTGGCGGCTGTTTTGGTAGGTTTTGGTTCATACATCGACCCAAGTACACACAATTTACCAGCAACAGAACACACCATTCATTTGGTTGAAGTTTTTGTCGGGATTTTCATCGGAGCGTTGACCTTTACAGGTTCGATTGTCGCTTGGGGAAAATTAGATGGAAAAGTGCGTAGCAAACCGCTTTTGTACCCTGGAAGACACGCTGTAAACATTATTTTAATTCTCATTTCAGTTGTATTGGGTGTTTTATTTGCACAAGCAGAAGGAACAGACGGAATGATTTACCTCTTAATTATGACTGGAATTGCATCGTTTATTGGTGTAATGCTCGTTATGGCAATTGGTGGTGCAGATATGCCCGTGGTTGTTTCTATGTTAAACTCGTATTCAGGTTGGGCAGCAGCAGCAGCAGGTTTTATGTTAAGCAACGACTTGTTAATCGTGACAGGTGCGTTAGTTGGTAGTTCGGGCGCAATCCTTTCGATTATCATGTGTGAGGCGATGAACCGCTCGTTTTTCTCGGTTATTTTCGGAGGTTTCGGAAATGCTCCTGTGGCAAGTGGGGAGGCGCAAGTGATTGAGGGCGAAATTACATCAATTTCACACGAAGAAACGTCCGAACTTTTGAAAGATGCAAAATCAATCGTTATCGTTCCAGGTTATGGCATGGCTGTTGCCAAAGCGCAATATCCTATTCACGAAATGGTTGATATT
>DAOMPZ010000258.1:0-1514 GCA_035445045.1 Crocinitomicaceae bacterium
CCCACGTATGTAAAATTGAAATCGCTCCCATTTGCGCTCCAAGGTGTTTTTTATCATTTCCAAAAGCGAAAAGCGTATCTTTACTGCCTTGAAAAAGAATAGTATAGAGTTCTTTTGGATATTTTAAACAAAAGGTATTCAGTTCTTGTGGAAGTGTAAATACAACATGAAAATACGTGCAATTGAGTTCATCTTCCTTGCGAGCCAAAATGCAGTGCTAAATGCGCTAAATTTCGGCTGTAATTACCAATCATACTTTTGCTACATTGGTCGAGAACCATGCGCTCATTCATTCGTGCGTACGCCTCACGGAATCCAGGCACCAACAATTTCGCTTTCTCAAGCGTTGTCGTGTAATTTTCTTTCTTAAAAGTCATTTTTTTAATTTTATATTGACTTTTTTATACGGAAAATTAGTATTTTTGCTTAGAATTGAGTTTGGCAGGCTAGCGAAGCTTTTGTTCAACAGGCGTTTGGCTCAATGGCGAGGTTTCCTCTAAGTGACAAAACAACAAATAAGGTGCGTATTTTCGACACGCACCCATCCTTTTTTATTATCTTTGCAAAACAGTAATTTATAAAAATGAGCAAAGAAAACGCCATAAAAATATTTGAGCAAAAACAAGTTCGCACCCATTGGGACGAGGAAAAAGAACTTTGGTATATATCAGTTATTGATGTAATTGAAGTTTTAACGGATAGTATTGACCCACAAGCCTATTGGCGTAAACTAAAACAACGGCTAAAAGAAGAAGGAAACGAAACCGTGACAAATCTTCACGGTTTGAAAATGCTTGCAAAAGACGGAAAAATGCGAATGACAGACGTAGCCGATACCGAACAAATTTTTAGACTAATTCAATCAATCCCATCGCCCAAAGCAGAGCCGTTTAAATTGTGGTTGGCACAATTAGCTTCTGAACGTTTGGACGAAATGCAAGACCCCGAAATTACCATTGACAGAGCATTGGAACAATATCTAAAATTGGGTTATTCCGAAAATTGGATAAACCAACGATTGAAAAGTATTGAAATCCGCAAAGAATTGACAGACGAATGGAAGAAACGAGGATTAAAAGAGGGCGTTCAGTTTGCAACACTGACAGATATTATCACAAAATCGTGGAGTGGTAAAACAACCAAAGAATACAAAATTCTCAAAGGCTTGAAAAAGGAAAATCTTCGGGACAATATGACGAACACCGAATTGATTTTGAATATGCTTGCAGAGGCTTCTACCAAAGACATTTCGCAGACCGAAACACCTAACACTTTTGAAGAAAGTGCAAAAATTGCGAAACGTGGAGGAAACGTAGCAAATGTAGCCCGACTTGAATTAGAAGCACAAACAGGCAAAAAAGTAGTCACATCTTTAAACGCAAAGACAGCATTAAAAGGAAAAGGCGAACCGAAACAAATAGACAAGAAAAAAACGAAAGACAAATAGAAAACCTGCCCATAACATATAGAGACTAAACCGCAGTGTAGTGAAACGAACTTAGCGCAGCGATTTC
>DAOMPZ010000259.1:0-1480 GCA_035445045.1 Crocinitomicaceae bacterium
TGTGATTAACATTGATAAGTCCCTTCGGGACGATTCATATCCATCGCACGGATTTTAATCCGTGCTTTATCTGCACTCATTTCTTTTCTCTAAACAAATGATAATGATCTTTCAATACGGTTTCGATAAATTTTTCTTCTGAAGAATTGATTTTATCGAGTTCCAAAACCTTTTGGAGTTTTTCGGCTAAAGCAGAAATAACTACCGCATTTTTCTTTGCTTTGGCTTTGTTAAAACTGTTTTTGACAATATTAATATCCTTGTCACTTAGACGGATAACACTTTGATAAGTGATTTGATAATTTGATTTTAAATCTTGAAAAATGGTTTCAATTAATTTTAGTTTAGGTTTGACACTAATGACGGTCGTTCCTGCGGCTAAATCGCCAATACGCTGTGATTTTTTGGTGAAAACAATAAACGCCATACCGATAAATCCGCTCAACAGCCAAACGTCCACGAGGTTCATCACCCAACGGATAAAATATTCGTAAACGCCTGCTCGTGAACCATCTGTTTTAACCACTTTTAGCTTTACGACTTTCATACCTAACGTTTGTCCGTGCATAAAAGTTTCTAATAAAAAATGATAAAACATGACGGGCAAAAGAAATAACATCAAAAGCCCATTATACATCCATGTGTCAAAGATATTGCGCAAAAAGTAGGATAAAACATACCGATAAACAATAAAAATATAACCTATTATAATCGCAAAATCCAATGCTATTGCTAATATTCGACTGCCAACTGATGCCAACGAATATTCAATATCAACGTTTTGAGGTGTATTTATTAATAGCTTTTCCATATATTTGTTTTCAAAATTACAAAATGTTATGCGTGAAGCGTCATTTATAGAGCAAAATAAAGAAAAATGGTTGGAAATCGAGCATAATTTGAAACACAAAAATCAAATTCACCCCGATAAACTTGCCTCTGACTATATCGAATTGACCAATGATTTGGCGTATTCACAAACATTTTATCCAACAAGTAAAACCAAAGATTATTTAAACGAACTTTCTGTTTTTGCGCACCAATCTATTTATAAAGACCAAAAAAGTTCAAATAAACATTTCTTGCATTTTTTCAAATACGACGTTCCGAAAGCAGTTTTTGAAAATCAACGCTATTTACTTTACAGCTTGTTGATTACTACACTTGCGACCTTAATCGGCATTATTTCCTCGCATTACGATACGGAATTTACACGTTTAATTTTGGGAGGTCATTATGTTGATACAACGATTGAAAATATCAAAAATGGAAATCCAGCAGCGATTTACCAAAGTGGAAGTGCTACGGGAAGTGCCATTGCCATTACAATTAACAACATCAGAGTTGCTTTCTTAGCCTTTGCTTTTGGCGTGTTTTTCAGTGTCGGTTCGGGTTATATTCTTTTTACCAACGGCGTTATGTTGGGCGCATTTCATTACATTTTTTACAAATTTGGCGTCTTAGGAACGGCGATGAGTGC
>DAOMPZ010000260.1:0-1461 GCA_035445045.1 Crocinitomicaceae bacterium
GTTTCAAGCGTATCTTTCCATGCTTTTTTATCTGCCAAAGGCGAACGCCACTGTGTGGTTTCCTGAACCAGGATGAGTGGAAAGTTAATCTCAGAGGGCTTGTAATTTTGAAAATCAGCTCCCGAAAGCACAATATTTTCGCTGTATTCCTCATTAACATACGAAAAATAAGTCCCCGAATTGGCAAAATTGATACGAACACCAATATTATTAACATCTTCATATTCAGACGGTAGCAAATTGGAATTGGTCATCGGATCGTCGTTGTATTCACTTTCCAACACTTCGTAAACTTGTCGTAAAACTCGATACTCGCCAATAAAAATAGTTAGTTGATTTAGATAAGGTCTAATGTCTTCACCATTATCTTCTTTGTCAAAAAGCACCGTAATATAATCAGAGTAATCTGTAACAGGTGGTGTTTGCGTACGAAGTGCAATTGCACTCAATAGTGTTTTAAAAGTGGTAAACAAAGAATCAACATCAAGCGTATCATTAAACGCTAAATTTGCTTGGTTATATGCATTATCTAAGGTGTTTTTTCGGTTTATCCACAAATCATGAACGATTTCACTTTGTACAAAGCGATTGATGTTTTCAGGTGGTACAATATCGGGAAATACAGTTGGTACACGATTCCATTCTGCCAACGTGCGCTGCCATTCGGTGCGGTTTTTCCTGCTACCACGAACATTGTCCAAGGTCATGTTTAGCACGCTGTAATACTTAACCAATTCATTGTTTCCACCCGAAAAAGTTCCTGTTACTTCTTCCTCAATCCAACCTGTTCCCAAATCGCCTGTAAAATAGAGTTGTTTGCGTTTGAAAGCTGTCACAAATAAATCCGTTACCGTACGCAATTCCACCGTATTCGGTCGTTGGGAAGGATTATTGCTTTGATAAGCATTCATCACAGGCAAAATAGTCGAAAACGCATCAGCAGAAAGTGCAAAAGCATCTTCCAAAACCATTACCGCTTTGTTACGTTTAAAAGCATCTGTATTATTAAAATCGTCAATAAGTTTTGCCAAATCTACATATTCGGGTTCTAAATCATAATCTTCATTTTTATCACCTGTATTGATATGATTAAGGATTTGTTTAAACGCCTCTACATTAAACGGTACAAGCCACGAAAAATAATCAGCTCGTTGATTGTCTAATTGTTCTTGCCGTATCGTGTATAAACTATTGTACAATTTTGCATCGGGTGCAAGTAATAATCTTTCCTTAGCAACACGCTCGGGGTCAATAATAGGGATGTGTGTTCGGTTTATAGCTCCAACAATATCAGGAATAGTTTGCAAAGAACTGTCCCACAAACCTGTTTGGGGTTCTTGCAGCGCATTCCAGAATAAATGAGCATCCAACATCAATTTTTCAGGTTCTGTACCTCCGCTTGGAATATGCTTGATTTCCTCTTTGACCCAATTTTCGCCTACTGATTGTTTAAAGCCATTG
>DAOMPZ010000261.1:0-1432 GCA_035445045.1 Crocinitomicaceae bacterium
ATTGACAAGCAATGGAATAATTCCCAACAAAATAAAAACATGACTTTCAAAAATAATAGCCGCTGAAATACCAATCAATGCAAAAATCAAAGGTTTTTTTGGTTTTACCATTAAATAATAAAGCAAACAACAAAACACGAATGCCGTCAAATAACCACCTCTGACCATTGCGCCCCACAAATACCATGTTGGAAAGGTGACAAACAAAAGCAGTAACAAAATGCTCCATTTTTGGGAAAATTTCTGAACTTTAAATGCTTGATAAACAAAGGTTAAGCCTAAACTGAACAACAGTAACGCTCCCAAACGCAACGACCATATAGACGAACCTAAGATAAATTCAAAAATTGCCGTTGACAACACCTCAAACGTTGAAAATCCGTAATTTTGACCAAAGAAATATATCGGAAAAGAATTGCCGTCCAAAAAATCTTGTGCCATAATTCCGATAATTGCCTCATCGCCGTCAAAGTTGAAATTATCCGACAAGAAGAACGGTAAGCGAACAACAAAACACGCCAAAAATAGCAAAATCCATGTGTTCACAAAGGCGAATTTTTTGAAAATCCGATGATTAAGAATGGCGTTGTTTTTCATAAATTTTTAAAAACTTTCGTTCCGCAGCAAGCAAAGATGCTTGTTTGTTTCGACTTGTTGTCAATTTAATTGTTGCATGGATTTCGTCTTTGAGCTCAATGTGTTTTTTCATAAATTGAATGAGTTTATACACGCAGTTGACATGGAGTGCAACTTTATTATCCGCATTTTGCAAGTGAATTAACAAAGCATCATACAATTCGCCTTCTCGGTGTTCGCTAAGCGGTAAAAGAATAAGTGCAACGGCTAAATTTCGCAAAACCGTTTGATTATCCGATTGTAAAAAAGCATCAATGAGTTGCGGTTGATATTTCTCGATTTCATTCGGGTAATTTTTAGCAAAATGCGTAATGACCCACGAAGAATAATCGGGCAACGGGTAGTTTTCGGGCGATGCGGAACATTTTATCAAAGTTTCTATTCCGTTTTTTTGCGCTAAAAAGTATTTCAAAACCAAAGCTCGCTTGGTTGCAATTCGGAATAAGTACAGTTGTTCTATATCGCTTTTGTTCATGTGTTTTACAAAAAAAGACTGCTCAAAAAGCAGTCTTTTTTATTAACTTTTAAAACTTTAGTTATGAAGAAAACTAAATCTAAAAATTAGGCTGTTACACCTAATACCTCTGCCATTTTTTGACCGATATGAGCAGGAGAATCCACAACGTGAATACCACACTCTCTCATAATGCGTTTTTTAGCTTCTGCTGTGTCGTCTGCGCCACCAACGATTGCACCTGCGTGTCCCATTGTACGCCCTGCTGGAGCAGTTTCACCTGCAATAAAACCAACAACTGGTTTTGTTCCGTTATCTTTAATCCAACGTGCAGCATTCGCT
>DAOMPZ010000262.1:0-1365 GCA_035445045.1 Crocinitomicaceae bacterium
ACTTTTGGGAAACTATATTGCAAATCGACAAAATCATCGGGAAAAGTATGATGGTCAATCATAATTTTGAACGCTTTGGACGTGTCAAAAATTACGCCCATATCGTTGCCCAAACGTGAACTTCCGTTGTAATCCAAGGCAAAAAGTAAATCTGCATTGAGCATCAAAGACTGAACTTTTTCAGGTTCTTTGTCAAACACCACAATTTCCGTTGCACCGTTTACCCACGTCAAATAAGCAGGAACTTCATCGGGAAAGCAGACAACGGCATTTTTCCCTAAGTTTTTGCAAACATGAAACAACGCCAAACTACTTCCAACCGAGTCGCCATCGGGCGATTTGTGTGCTGTGATAACGATGTTTTGGGCGTTTGTGATTTTGTTTAGTATTGTGTTTTCCATTGTGTGTTAATTGGTGTATTTGACGTTTTTAAATTCTTGGGACAGTGACCAAAGAATTTGTGGATAAATATTATAGAACTGTATGCGTAAAACTAACTTGTCGAAATTCATTGTGTTTGCTAATAAACTCTTCGGTATTAAAAAAATCTGATATTTTCATAATTATTGCAAAGTTAATGATAATCTATAAACAAAGATAAAAGGTTGAAAATATTCCTTGGACATTAACACAGAATCTCAGGCTTCTAAGTACTTTGCGGTTGTGAAATTATTTTTTAGATAGAAAACCCGTTGGCTTCGGCTATGCTTAGCCAACGGAGGAAATTCTGAAAAAGGTGGTTTTGTGAAAATTTTCCATTTGCAAGCAAAAAAACTAAAGAATAAGAAAACATTTTCAATGTTAGTATTATTTAACAATTTTAGGGCAATCATAAAATCAAAAAAAAAATAATATATTTGTCATCTTAAAACGCAAGAAAATAACAATTAGAAAGATATGAAAGCATACGTTTTTCCTGGTCAAGGAGCACAATTTTCAGGTATGGGAAAAGATTTATACGAATCTTCCGAAGTAGCAAAAGAATTATTCAACAAAGCAAATGAGATTTTAGGTTTTGACATTACTAAAATCATGTTCGAGGGAGCAGAAGAAGAATTAAAACAAACAAAAGTAACACAACCTGCTATCTTTTTACATTCGACCATTTTAGCCGTTTGCTTGGGCGAAAATTTTAAACCTGAAATGGTTGCAGGTCACTCGTTAGGCGAATTTTCGGCATTGGTAGCCAACAAAACACTAACCTTTGAAGACGGTTTAAAATTAGTTTCGCAACGTGCTTTGGCAATGCAAAAAGCGTGTGAGGCTGTTCCGTCAACCATGGCAGCAATTTTAGGTTTAGACGATGAAATTATCGAGAAAATTTGCGCTGAATACCCAGGTGTCGTTGTTCCTGCAAACTATAAC
>DAOMPZ010000263.1:0-1312 GCA_035445045.1 Crocinitomicaceae bacterium
GTCCGTTGGTTTTTCTTTGGATAGTTTCGATGCTAAAGCGGATTTTGAAGGTTCAAAAGAAGTGGCTCGCTCGATTATCCAAAAGATGCTTTCTTCGCTATCAAACTTACCGCAAGATTTATGTTTAAATGTAAATATTCCAGCGGTTTCGGCAAGCGAACTTCAAGGAATTAAAGTTTGTCGGGCGGCAAAAGCCTATTGGAACGACGAATTAACGGAGCGTATCGACCAACACGGCAGAAAATATTATTGGTTGGCAGGCGAATTTGAAAATAATGATTTAGGAAAAGACACCGATTTATATGCGTTACAAAACAACTATGCCAGCGTTGTACCTGTGCATTTTGACATGACGGCATATCATTGGATTGGTGAAATTAATAATTGGGAATTGTAAATTAGACATTAAGATATTACGATTTTAAGACATTACGACAAGTAAGAGTACAGAATTGTCCTAATGTCATAACGTCCTAATGTCATAACATCGAAAAAATAAAGAACATGAAATAGACATTAAGATATTACGATTTTAAGACATTACGACAAGTTTTGTCCTAATGTCATAACGTCCTAATGTCATAACATCGAAAAAAATGAAAAAAATAGGTTTTTGGAGCAGACAACACGCAATAGGCTTTGCGATTGGAATTTTAACAATACTTGTTGCCATTCCGTTGGTAGCATTTCTTTTAAAGGAATTTACCGCAAATACAGGCGTTTGGCGTGAGTTGAAATTTATGCCTAAAACACAGGAAAGAGTGCTTTCCTTGGCGGCATTGGCAAATTTGGTGTGGTTTCACATTTTTTTGCGCAAAGAACAATGGCGTTTTGGCTACGGCATTATTTACGCTACGGTTTTAGCTTTTTTAATTATCTTGGCTCTTAAATTTAACTTGTTCTAAATGGGCGATAAACAGCCAAATATTTACATCATTGCTGGCGAGGCATCGGGCGATTTGCACGGTTCTAATTTGGTCAAAGCACTCAAAACGAAAGTTCCGAATGGTAATTTCCGTTTTTGGGGTGGCGACTTGATGCAACACGAATTGGGCGCACCTGTCAAGCACATCAAAGAATTGGCGTTTATGGGCTTTGTGGAGGTTTTGGCGAACCTCAGAACGATTTTGGGCAACATTTCCTTTTGCAAAAAAGACATCGAAAATTTCCAAACGGATATTTTAATATTGATTGATTATCCAGGCTTTAACCTGCGCATTGCCGAGTGGGCAAAATCTAAGGGAATTAAAGTTATTTATTACGTTTCGCCTCAAATTTGGGCATGGAAACAAAGACGTGTTCATAAATTCAA
>DAOMPZ010000264.1:0-1266 GCA_035445045.1 Crocinitomicaceae bacterium
TTTGGGGCGGACGTTCGACATTCGGCGTTGATTGTTCGGGTTTTACACAACAAATCATGCGTTTTCGAAAAATAGAATTGCCCCGTGATGCTTCACAACAAGTTTCAGTAGGTCAAAAAATTGCGTTTGAACAACGTCAAATTGGCGATTTACTGTTTTTTCACAATTCAAACAACAAAATCACACACGTCGGAATAATCATTGACACCAACAAAATCATTCACGCATCGGGTTTTGTCAAGATTGACACATTTACAAAAAACGGAATAATTTGCACAGAAACAGGTGTTTTGACACATCAGTTAAATTGTGTTGTGCGTTATTGAAAATCAAAACTCGGTACGCTTTTTTAAAATAATTGACCATTGCAAGATAGTCATTTTTTAAAAAATTAGTGTTTTCATGGTAGTCATTCTTAAAATAATGTGTACTTTTAAAATCAAAAATGTCATTAACACCAAGCGAAATAAACAAAAAACTTTACGCTAAACTATACGAAATTATTACGCCGAATAAACAGGAAATGTTTGAGCGTATTGCGTCACAGCGCACCGACCACATCACAGTTGTCTTAGAGAATATATATCAAGAACACAATGCAAGTGCCGTGGTGCGAACCTGCGATTGTTTGGGTCTTCAAAACTTGCACGTCATCGAACAAAGCAACGAGTACAAAGTGCAACGTGACATCGCTTTGGGTGCAGGTCGTTGGGTCAATATCCACAATTATACCGATAGCGTTGACACGACTAAAAAGTGTCTGCAAAATTTGAAAAAACAAGGTTTTAAAATCGTTGCAACCACGCCACATGACAACAGTCAATCCATTTATGACATAGATTTGTCGCAACCCATGGCGTTTGTTTTTGGAACAGAGGGCGACGGAATTAGCGAGCAAGCCTTGGCGGAAGCCGATGAACGTGTTTTTATTCCAATGCATGGATTTACGGAAAGTTTTAACATTTCGGTTTCGGTGGCAATTATTTTGAGTGCTATCCGAAAACGCTTAGAAGACAGCGATTTACCATGGCGTTTAAGTGAAGATGTGCAAACTGCTATTAAAATTGAATGGGCAAAACGCATTTTGAACGGTGGCGACTACATTTGTGAACGTTTTACGGAAGAAATTATCAACGAATCTAAGTAGTCCCCCTATTTATCACATTTTTTTATCAATAGGAATGTGGTTTTAACCTGTTCCTATTGTGATAAAAACAAAAAAAGCCTCATACAGCTTGTATGAGGCTTTATAAAAGTGGCATCGAC
>DAOMPZ010000265.1:0-1154 GCA_035445045.1 Crocinitomicaceae bacterium
CCCAAGCCGTTTGAATTTCATGTTTAATCTCAACCTTGATACGGTTCCTCTCGTCTTCGGTCAAAATATTTTCGGTGAGTAAATAATTTTCATAGTTCGCAATTGGGTCGTAAACCGTCCATTTGTCTTGCAAACCATCGGGATAATACTTCGTTCCAGATGCCTCTTCGTGTCCACGCATACGGAACGTCATAAATTCCATTAAAACAGGTTTGGGGTCTTTGCGAACTTTTTCTGCTACTTGGCGCACCGTTCGGATAACCTCCAAAATGTTGTTGCCATCGACTTGAATACCGTCCATGCCGTAACCGATTGCTTTGTCTGTGAATTGCTTGCATCGAAACTGTTCGTTGCTTGGCGTAGAAAGTCCCCATTGGTTATTTTCTATGGCAAAAATTACAGGCAAATCCCAAACTGCTGCGACGTTTAACGCTTCGTGAAAATCGCCCTCGGAAGCGCCGCCATCGCCCGTAAAAACAATCGTTGCTTTTTCTTCTTTGTTTAATTTTGCCGCTAACGCAATACCGTCCGCAATGGCTAATTGAGGCCCTAAATGCGAAATCATACCCACAATTTTATATTCGTTCGTTCCGAAGTGAAACGAGCGGTCACGACCTTTCGTAAAGCCATTCATTTTTCCTTGAAATTGCGAAAACAAACGCTCTAATGGAATGTTACGAGTTGTAAAAAGTCCCAAATTACGGTGCATCGGTAGTAAATATTCCTCACGGTTCATGGCGTAAGCCGTTCCGACAGAAATTGCCTCCTGTCCCCAACCCGAAAACCATTTTGTGATTTTCCCTTGGCGCAACAAGATGAGCATTTTTTCCTCAATTAAACGTGGTTTAACGAGCGTTTTATAGATTTCTAAAAGTTCTTGATTTTCAAAACCTGTTCGGTCGTATTGGATATTTAATTTAGCCACTTCTTCCATAATTTATTTCTGAAAGAACAAAGCTAAGAAGAAAGTTTAATTCCGTGCAGATTTAGCAGAAATTTTTTACGACATTAAGATATTATGAAAGACAAAAGAACAAAGACAAAAGACATCAGACTCATTCTAGGAATGCCCTATTTTACTTGTTTTTACGAAATTTTATTTGCGCCCTTTGCGCCTCCTTAGTGTTCATTGCGGTTAAGACATTAGTGAATAT
>DAOMPZ010000266.1:0-1145 GCA_035445045.1 Crocinitomicaceae bacterium
AATCGCAATATCAATCGTATTGTTCTCAAAACCACGTATCATCTGACCAGTTCCGCCATACATATCGCTCCAAAAAAGTTCCAAGCCCAAGGCTTTAAATTTCCCTTCTTCCAAGGCTAAACGCCAAGGTAAATTGAAATGTTCAGGAACGCCGCCTATTTTTAATCCTACCATTTTTTCTTAATTTATTCTAATACATCACAAAAATATTTTACCACATAGGAACATAGATTTTATTATGTAAATTTTACATAGATTACCTTCGGTAAAACACATAGCACTTGACTTCGACTCCGCTCAGTCAGCGTTATATGTTTTGCCAAAGGCGAACTATGTCGTATTTTCTTTTTTTTCTATAAAGTTCTATGTTTCTATGTGGTTAAAAAAATGTCATGTGGTGAATTAATTTGTTATTAAAGTTAATTTCTTCGCTTTCTTCTTGTAAAAATAAATATATCCAATTGCAAACGCATTGATAAGCGCAATCGTATAAAATATAATCGGAATGCGCTCGATTTTATTTCCGTAAAAACTACCTGACAGCAACGCTCCCAAGCCAATTCCGATTTCCAAAGCAATGTACATCGTTGCCATCGCACGTCCTCGGTGTTGCGGTTGACTTAAATCAATTGTCCAAGCGTTTAACGCAGGTGAAAGTATGCCTAATGCTAAGCCAAAACAGATTCCGCTGGCGTAAAATGTTCCTTTTGTATCTGCAAAACCGATAAAAGCTGTTGCTAACGTTATGAAAATCAAGCCGTATTGTATTACTCGAACTCTGCCGTAACGGTCAGAAACTTTTCCTGCAATAAAGCGGACAAGCAAAGACGACAGCGTGAAAAGAATAAAAAACATTCCTTTGTTTTTAATTCCGACAAATTCCGTCCAATCGGGAATGAGTGTTAAAATTGCACCAAAAGAAAGATACGTCAATACCACGACAATTCCTGCGGGCAACGCATCTCGGTCGATGATTTCATCTTTCTTGATTTTCAACAAAGACAATTTGAATTTTTCTTTGTTTTCCAAAGTTTCTTTTAACTGCAAAACAATAATAACCGAAAAAAGTCCGACTAACGATGAAACGTAAAACAGTGTTTCGATAGAGAATGTCATGGAAATATAACTTCCCACCGCTGGGCCTG
>DAOMPZ010000267.1:0-1122 GCA_035445045.1 Crocinitomicaceae bacterium
TAATGCGTTTGACCTAGTCTTTTGTCTTTTATCTTCGGTCTTTCTATCTTTTATCCTATATTTGTATTTTATTTCAGAAAAAATGACACACGAGCAAACAATCGAACACATTATAAAAAATGCACTTTTAGAAGATATTGGAGACGGCGACCATTCTTCGTTGGCATCTGTTCCCGAAAATGCAACAGGAAAAGCCAAACTTTTAGTCAAAGATGGCGGTATTATTGCAGGAATTGAATTAGCTCAAAAAATCTTTGCGTACTACGACCCTACCATCGTTTTTAACTCGATTTTAAAAGACGGCGACAGCGTTCAAAAAGGCGAAATTGCTTTCACAATTGAGGGAAAATCACGGTCGATTTTAGCAACAGAACGTTTGGTATTGAATTTTATGCAACGTATGAGTGGTATCGCAACACAAACACATCGTTACGCCCAACTTATTGCAGGCACGAACGCAAAACTTTTAGACACACGTAAAACTACGCCAGGTATTCGCTACATGGAAAAATGGGCGGTGCGCATTGGTGGAGGTTACAATCATCGCTACGCATTGTACGACATGATTATGCTCAAAGACAACCACATTGACTACGCAGGCGGAATTGCACAAGCTATTGAGCGAACAAATGATTATTTAAAACGCACACAAAAACAATTAAAAATAGAAATTGAGGTACGCAACGAACAGGAATTAGACGAAGTATTAGCTGTTGGAAACGTTGACCGCATTATGTTGGATAATTTTAGCGTGGAAGATATTAAACGTGTTCTTCCTAAAATTCCAAAAACTTTTGAAACGGAAGCATCGGGCGGAATTACAACAGACACCATTCGTGAATATGCTGAAACAGGTGTTGATTTTATTTCAGTTGGAGCTTTAACGCACAGTTTCAAGAGTTTAGATTTAAGTTTAAAAGCTGATTATGCGCTTTAATGAATAGTAACGTTTAATTTTTTAATTTTTTTTCTTCAAAAAAGTTGCTGTATTAAAAAATATGATTACTTTTGCAACGCCTTAGAAAGATAGGGCGATAATTTGAAATAAGCGAGAATAGCTCAGTTGGTAGAGCACGACCTTGCCAAGGTCGGGGTCGCGGGTTCGAATCCCGTTTCTCGCTC